>DATMYS010000083.1:0-6444 GCA_035560835.1 Methanosarcina sp. | reverse complement strand
ATTTATTATTAATTCCTTCTCTAGATTCTCCATTGACTTCAGTTTTTCAGATTTTGAGTGATATCGGAGAAGGAAATAAATGTCAGAAATGCAGATGCCTGATTGTGTGAAATTATGAAGAAGCTGCTCGAGAGATTTATTCTGATAAATAGTTGTCTCTGAAAATACTTATATTTGAAACATCGAAAATGTAAAACAGGGAAAAAGTGAGTTTACCGGGAAAAAGGATCAGAATGATACTGATTTTCGGCCTGTTTAGGGTCGAGCCGCTAGATCGGCGTACTTAAAAACTGACAATAAGAACGAGAAACCCTGTCATGTTCAGGAACATGTTCTGAGCCATAAACAGTAGGTCAAGAAAACGCAGGTTCGGAAGAACCATTGGTGTTGATATTAATGAGTAAGGAATGTCCAGACTGCCACGGACGTGGCTATGAAGTTGTTTCAACTGATATCTGCCCTCAGTGTAAGGGCAAAGGTAAATCAAAATCAATTGATTTCATGAAAATGTCTGAAAAAAATCTAGACAGTCTCTTGAAAAATGGCGCCGCGTGCGAGAAATGTAAGGGTAGTGGAAGTATTGAAGTAACTATCCCTTGCGAAACCTGCAAGGGAATCGGAAAGATATACACATGCAAGGTTTGTGGAGCACGTATTGAGAACCCTCAGGATCCTGATGAAGAAGTATGCGATTCCTGTGCTCATTCTCAGTATGTTTATGCCCTTGATGAGTCCTGCGACCTTAAGGACGTGGAGGCAGGAAAACTTTATCATGGACTAGTGAGCAGTAAAGCGTCTTTTGGGATCTTTGTGGACCTTAACCCTCACGTAAGAGGGCTTATGCATTCTAGCAATGTAGGAATTCCTCCTGAAGTAGGAGATGCCGTAATTGTACTGGTAAAAAGCGTTAAGGCCGGAGGAAAGCTGGATCTTATCCCTAAAACCCTTAAAAAATACGAGACTATCGAGATTGAAAAAGAGCTTCCACTTAAGAGTTCAGCTGAGATCGACTCCAGTATGAAGGGCAGGCTCCTCAGAATAGAAGGGGAAGTGATTCAGGTAAAGCAGACCAGCGGGCCCACGATTTTTACCATTAGCGACGAGGGAGGCTTTGTGCCCTGTGCAGCCTTTGAGAGTGCCGGGAAAAGATCCTATCCGCATATTGACGCAGGAATGATTGTTTCCATTACTGGAGAAGTGACCATGCGAGATGACCAGGTTCAGATCGAGGTCATGAGCATGAAATTGCTGACAGGGGAAAAGGAAGCAGTTGTCAAGGGCAGAGTTGAGAAGGTAATTGACGAAAAGGCAGCTCCTGCGGATATTCCTTTCCTTGTCAAAAGCGAGATTATGGAGAAACTAAAACCCAGGATGCTCCATGTCGCCAAAGAAATCAAAAAAGCTATTTTCCATTCAACCCCGATTATTCTAAGGCATCATGCCGATGCTGATGGCATTACTTCGGCAATTGCAATTGAGAGGGCGATCCTGCCCCTTATTACAGAAATCGGAGGAACGGATGCGGAATATTACTTCTACAAGCGTGCTCCTTCGAAAGCTCCGTTTTATGAACTTGCCGATGTTACAAGGGATATTTCTTTTGCACTTGAAGATCTTTCCAGGCACGGTCAGAAAATGCCGCTTGTAATCCTTGTAGACAACGGATCAACGGAAGAAGACGTACCTTCAATGCGGCAGGCCAGAGTCTATGGAATCGATATGCTTGTTGTTGACCATCACCATCCGGATGAGATTGTTGACCAGTACCTTATAGGGCACGTAAATCCTGCGCATGTGGGAGGGGATTTCGGGGTTACTGCCGGAATGCTCTGTGCTGAAGTTGCTCGTATGATCAATCCCGACATTAGCGATACAATAAAACATCTTCCAGCGGTTTCGGCAGTCGGAGATCGTTCAGAGGCTCCGGAAGCTGAAAGGTATATTTCTCTTGTCTCGGACCGTTATAGCCTTGAAGAGTTGAAAGAAATGGCTCTGGCTCTTGACTATGAGCAGTTCTGGCTGAAATTCAGTAGTGGGAAGGGCCTTATCGACGACATCCTGGACCTTGGAGATCATAATACCCATAAAAAACTGGTGTCCCTGCTCTGCGAACAGGCAAATACCATGATACAGGAACAGCTTGAGACCTGCCTCTTTAATGTCAAATCTCAAATATTGGCAAATGGAACCATTATGAATGTGATAGATGTTGAAAATTACGCCCAGAAATTCACCTTCCCGCCACCAGGAAAGACCTCAGGGGAAGTTCATGACGTGCTTACCAAAAGGTATCCGGATAAACCCGTAGTAACCATCGGATACGGACCTGACTTTGCAGTCATCCGTTCAAAGGGCGTGCTTATGAACATTCCAAAAATCGTTCGGGAACTCAGGGAAGAAATGAAAGGTGCAGGCGTTAGCGGAGGAGGACACCTGGTTGTGGGTAGTATCAAATTTGTAGAAGGAATGAGAACTGAGGTGCTATCAAGGCTTGCCGAGAAGATTGCATCCACCGATGTAGAATATTAAAGGGCTTTAATAGCCTCTTTCCTTCCTTTGCTTCTATTCTGGATAAAAAATTCTACTTAAAAAAATCCTATTTTTTACAAGCTTCACTTTAAAGATAAAAGATTTTTGAAAACCTTTCTCTGGGAAAGGCTTTCCATGCAAAAAGATTATTAAAGTTTATCCTTGCTTTGCCTTTTAGTCCAGGCGTACAATCCTTACAAGAGACTGGATAGGGACATTAGCAATCATATCTGCACCTTTTTTATCTACAAGAACCACTACAACCCTTGGTTTTGCACCCATTTCCCGAAGCTGCTCAATGACTTCCATAGTTGTGGAACCTGTTGTAATAACATCGTCTACGATCACGCAGTTCTTGCCGGCAACGCCTCCGAAGTTTCTGCTTATTGTTCCTTTCTGGCCTGGCTGGACTACATCCTGTCCTTTACGGGAATGATACAGGGCAAAGTCAGCTCCCAGTTCATTTGCCATCATGCTTGCTAGGGGAATGCCACTTGCAGCGACACCGACAACAACGTCGACTTCGGCGTTTGTTTTTTCCAGAGTCTCAAGCACCATATCGCAGAGCGCAAGCGAAATGTAGTGGAGCCTCGTAGCACTTTTTCCTATACTGCTCCAGTTTACGGAAATATCCTTTGGAGCGGGGGCTGCTACTTCCTTTTTAGAACGGGTTAAGAGCCAGGTAACCGTTTCCCTTGAAACATTGAGTTCGTCGGCAATCTGGCCGGTTACAAGCCCGTTGCTCTGCAATTCCACAGCTTTCTGGATTAAATCTTCTATATTCTTCATGCCTCCATTCCCACCTTAATTTTTGTCTGGCTGTATTTTTCGGCACATTTTACAACTTATTCACAATTCTGCCTCGAATACTGCCTTGAAAACTATATTCAAATGTACATTTTCTCAATTAAAGACACTATTACATTATCAAGCATTATATCTTTTTCTTCAGCTCAAGAGTAACTCTTTTCTTTTCTACTTTTTTTCCTTTTTTTCTTAAGTGGGGAACCGCAAATCGGGCAGATATCTCCTTTTTCAAAAGTTTTTTTGCAGCCTATACACTGTTTTTGCCAGATAATAATATCCTTTATTTTTTTCTGGGCAATGGGCTTAACCTGAATCCCAAGCTGCACGGCAACGTTCTGGACTGCATAATCGTCCGTAAGCAATATGCCCCTATCCTTGTACTCAAGAGCCTTTGCAAGGATTTCCAGATCAGTTTTTGAGAGTTCTTCGGAGTCACGCGTGTGCTCAGCCATTTTCCGAACCTCTTTTACCATTTCGGGATCTGGCCATTCAACACGTAACCCTCCTTCCTTTGCAAGATCAAAACGAAGTGCAGAGTCCCTGCTTTTTAATTCCTCTGAAACCGAAGGAACGGTAATTACAAGGGAACTGTCCAGGTCACAGTTTCCCATTATAAAAACCGCTGAATCTGCTATGTAACAGGTCATTTTTCTTCTCTTTTCTCTTTTCCCTTTTAGTATATAATTGATTCCCGCCAAGCCTTTTCAAAAAACTGCTTGACCGCAAGCCTTTTCAAAAAAGGCTTGACCGAAAACGGCTCAACATTTGAGTTTGAGAATCTTATTCCCAAACCCTATACGGCGTGATAAACCGGCGCAACGGTTTTGATTAATGAATATGATTTTCAGGTTAGATTTTGCCTGCTGGTTAGCTATTGAAATTGTGCCTCAGATTCCTTTTACTTTTACTTTTACTTATAAAGAAAATAACCCTTAGAACAGCTGAAAAGTAAAAGTTGTTTCTCTACTTTTGTATTAAAGTTTTTAGATCAATATTGTAATATAAACCCTAAACAATTAATTCAACAGACAATTATTTCAGCGCAAAAAATAAGCTGATATTTCAGCCGCTGTTTTGAAGTTCTACCTAAAAGCATACTTCAATTGTATAAAAAACATATATAAAGATCGCACGAGACGGCTACTTTCTGTTATGATCAGAAAGCCTGAAATGTTCTCTTCGACTGATTGAATAGGCAACAATGTTTGGCTTGGTGATGGCATCATTGTGAATCCGGGTGTTACCATTTGGTGATAACACTGTCGTCGGTTCCGGAAGTGTAGTATCAAAGGATATGCCGGCCAATGTAATAGCTGTTGGCGATCCATGTAGAGTGAAATGCAAAATTAGAAAAAATAAAAGTAATTTTTTGGAGAGGTTGTATAATGAATAAAAAAATACTGATACTTACTGGTAGTCCACGAGATAACGGAAATAGTGATATGCTGGCAGATGCCTTTATGAAAGGAGCACAGGAAAAGGGACATACAGTAAATAAAATCAAAGTGGCAAAACTCAATGTTGGTGGATGTAAGGCCTGTATTATGTGTTGGACAAAGGATGGAGCCTGTGTTCAATGTGACGATATGGAAGAAATTGAACCACTACTCGAGAGTGCAGATATGCTTGTAATAGTTTCCCCTTTATATTTCTTTGGGATTTCTGCACAGTTAAAGGCTGTAATTGACAGGTTTTGTGCCTACTGTGTGGATAGCCGTAAAAAATCTCTTATAGTAAAGGAATCTGCTTTAATTATGTGTGGAGAGTGCGATGAAGAACGATTTTTCAGCGGCGCCATAGATACTTACAAGTATACGGCAGATTATATGAAATGGGAAGACAGGGGTGCCTTAATAGCTACCAGCGTATCAGCAAAAGGAGATATTTTACAAGGAGATTGGCTAACTAAAGCGCAAGTCTTTGGCAATAGCATTTAAAGAACTTATCCTTTTCCATAACCCGAGTTTCGCTATTCAAATCGTGTCTCGGGAGTCCGTTGTCCTTTTCGCTACGCTTCACTCAAGAGAACTAACTTATGGTTTTGAATCTTACTCCTCTTAAATGGATTACTTTGCGGTTCAGGACTGTTTTTCCATTATTTTATCCTGAATTACGCCTTAGAATAACAAGAAGAGGTTAGTACTTGTTCAAAAAAGATGGAATTGAAGATGTTTTTGAATTAGATACATCCAAAAGTTTTTGTCTGTATATTTGACAAGCCCTTTCACGATTTTTTTGGAAATCTTGTAAAGGGCTTGAGCTGAAGAAATTTACTTTGAAGGGCAGATACTACACTTTCCAGGTTTTACTTAGGGCAAATTTCCTTGAGGCCAGCAGCTACATCAGCCAGAAGTTCGATGGGAATTCCCATAATCATCTCTTCGTCTGCGATTTTGGTGTATGTCCTGCTGCCGCTGCAACCGACTGTGACTCCGATTTTGCCTTCTTTGTATACATTCACAACCCCATCGGAGCACAAGCTCTGCTTTCCTGCAAAACTCGCTTCGACCCTGCCTCCGGTTTTGTACATTGCAGCCTGTGTAAGTAACATTATTTGTTTAGGATTACCGATAACCACAACAACATCTGGAGTAAATGTGGCTTTTTCCAGGGGGGAGTACAGAATAGCCTCTGTTGAGTTTGGGGGAAGCTTAGGAACTCTTTCAAGAGTACGCCTTGCAGCACCCTGGGTACTGAACTGTTTGAGTTTATTAAAATAAAATTCTCCACTTGCGACTTTTGGAGGCATTTCGCCAAGCCCCATTGCACCAGCTCCACCTTTGCACATTTGATCTTCGCCCAAGGTATAGAACTCCTCGCCTGTTCTTCTCACTCTATCAACCAGCTGGCAGTGCCTCATAGTCTCATCAACTTTCGTCATTCCCTCAGGAACTTCCCCTCCTTTTGGGATCAGTTTTACTGCAACAGGAGAAGTCTTGAGTTTAAGGCACTCTACAAGTTCTTGTCCATACTTATTTATCTCTTTTACATCCATGTTCTCAACTCGGGTTTTGAAACTTCAGTTATTTCTGAGATTAATACTATTTTAGTATTTTATAAACAATTTCAAAAGTTTTTTTCAGTTGTTAATTTTGGGCAAATTATACA
>DATMYS010000082.1:0-3281 GCA_035560835.1 Methanosarcina sp. | reverse complement strand
GAGGATGTATTCAAATTGGCGAAGAAAGCATACTCTATGGAGGATTTGCACAGATATACGAGGAGTTCTGTTCAAAAGTACTGTTCTTTAGCTGTACTTTTAGTAGGGATGACTGTAAATTACGGCATTAAAGAGAGAAAGGAATTACAAGCCTTCTCTGAATGAAGAAATAAAGAGGGGGCTATTAAGAGAATAACAACTAGAAAAGACATTTAAAGTAAAGAAAAGGTTTAAAACAAAAAAGACCTGAAACCGTAAAAAGACACGTAAAAGCAGAGGGTGAAGGGGATTAAGAAGGCCTTCGAATTAAACCCTCTGTCGTTTCTGGAAGGAGAAAGCTGCCAAAAACCAGGTGTTGCTGCCTGAACAGAGCCTGCAGGTAAAATTCACTTTCTCTTGTTCTACTTTGAAATTAACTTCTCTTTATTTGCTTTGAGAGTCACTTTCTCTATGTTTACTTTAAGATTTGCTTCTCTTTATCTACTTTGAAATTACTTTTCTCACTCTGTTTTGAAATTTACTTTCTTTTTATTTTCACTATATCTCCGAGGGTCGTATCTTTCTTCATGTGAGAAACTTCCTGTCCTGATTCCTTCACACGTTCCGTAAGTTTGATATTAAGGGCGTGTTCGAGTTTCTTTCTGACGGAATCCTCTGGCACGATTTCACTGCGTTCTATCTTTTTGATCAGAGATACTTTTTCTTTGATATTTTCAGCCAGGTCTTCCTGAGACCAGCCTTTTGCTTCTCTGGCATCCCGGATAATCTGATCATAGTTATCCAGGAGTTCGTCTTTCAAAATATCGAAAAAATCCTTTTTTGGCCTATTTTCGGTTCGTGTTACCGTCCGAACCACCGGAGAGACTTTTCTTGACACGGGAGTTCGCTTATCAACGGGTTTACCATAAGGAGCACATTTTTGGCAGACCTGGAGCTCGCTGTTATCAATTGTAATGCATATAGGCTTTCCGCGGATCTCTGCACCACATATTTCGCACTGCATATTGATCACTTCGAAAACGCTATATACGGTATGAACTTAAATATTATTCGGAGCTCCATGACGGAAAGTACCAAAAGTAAGGATGAAAGCATGCGCAGTCACCTTGGTAAGCCCGGACCTGTGTATGACGGAATCGAGCCTGGAGAGCTGGGGGAAGTAACTGAAAGCGTCCAGGACCGAATGAGGCAACTTGAAAGCCGAAACAGTTATCTGGAAGAACAGTGCAGCCAGATTGAATCCGAAAAACGTTATCTGGAAAACCAAAAGATAAAGTACGAACGGGAAATACGAAAGCTGCAGTCTGAACTCGATCGGATGAAGACCTCTCCGCTCATCATTGGTACGGTCATTGACGTGATTAAGAATGATAGGATAATTGTCCGGAGCAGCAACGGACCTCAGTTTCTGGTTAATGTCTCACAATATATCGACGAGAAAAAACTGCTGCCAGGGGCAAAGGTTGCCCTAAACCAGCATACTCTTGCCATTGCCGAGGTAATTCCTTCTACCGAAGAGCCTTTTGTTGCTGCAATGGAAGTCCTCGAAAGCGTAGAAGTGGACTATGACCAGATCGGCGGTCTCGATGAACAAATCCAGGAACTTCAGGAAGCAGTCGAACTTCCTCTCATAGACCCGGAACGCTTTGCCAGGATAGGTATCGAGCCTCCTAAGGGAGTTCTTCTTTATGGACTTCCGGGAACAGGCAAAACCCTGCTTGCGAAAGCTGTGGCTCACAGAACCAATGCGACCTTTATCAGGGTTGTAGGCTCTGAGCTTGTGCAGAAATACATTGGGGACGGTTCCAAACTCGTAAGGGAAATCTTCGAGATGGCCCGGAAAAAGGCCCCGAGTATTATTTTCATTGATGAGCTGGACTCAATTGCCGCAAGGCGTTTGAATGAGACGACTGGCGCAGACAGGGAGGTTCAGAGGACGCTCATGCAGCTGCTGGCAGAGATGGATGGCTTTGACAAAAGAAAAAATATCAGGATTGTGGCAGCAACAAACCGTCCTGATGTCCTTGACCCGGCAATTCTCAGGCCAGGCCGCTTTGACAGGCTTGTCCATGTCCCGATGCCCGGAGTAGAAGCCAGAGGAAAAATTTTCAAAATCCACTGTGAGAGAATGACTCTTGCAGGAGATATTGACTTTAAGAAGCTTGCGAAAGCTACTGAAGGAATGAGCGGAGCAGACCTGAAGGCAATAGCCACCGAAGCAGGTATGTTTGCGGTCAGGAAAGACAAAGAACTGATTGAGATGGAAGATTTCCTTGAAGCAGTGGACAAGGTATCTATGGCTGCAGATACGCAGAAGATGATGCCTGCCAATCTCCCTGAAACAACAATGTTTGTGTAAAAAAGTTCCCAGGTAAACCTAATAGAAAGCCCCTCAGGGGCTCATTTTATCTTTGGTTTATTTTTCTTTGGCTTGAGGGAAAGGACTTTGCTGGAGAAAGTGAGGATTTTCCTGGATAGAGCTTTTGTTAAAAGGCCTATGGGGGAAACCGACAAACTATTTTTGTAATCCAGACGTAAAAAGTACCTGTGAATTCAGATTTTCATATCAAGCCCGAAATTCGAATTTTAGGTATAGACGACTCTGCACTCCTCAATGAAAAGGTGATGATAGTCGGGGCTGTTTTTCGGGGGGGAGACTGGATTGACGGAGTCCTTCGTTCAGAAATTACAAAGGACGGTCTTGATGCCACTGAAGTTATCTGTAATATGATAAAGAAGAGTAAACATTACGGCCAGATAAGAACGGTTATTCTCGACGGAATCACTTATGGAGGCTTTAATGTTGTCGATATACAGATGCTTTATAGGGAAACCGGAATTCCTGTAGTTGTGGTTATGCGGTCCTATCCGGATTTCGAGAAAATAAAATCCGCTCTCAAATACTTCCCCGACGGAGAAGCACGCTGGGAGATAATAAAGCGAGCCGGAGAGATAGAAAGAATGTACGGGAAAAAGGGTTCCGTTTATGTCCAGAGAGCAGGCATAGGTATGGAAACTGTTAAAAAGATTATCCGGCTTACTTCAATAAGAAGCAATATTCCTGAGCCTTTGAGGGTTGCCCACCTGATTGCAACAGGTATTATCCTGGGAGAGTCTAGAGGAAAAGCGTAAATGCGTTTTAATGAAAGGGAAAGGTAAAAATACAGGGACGGCTTCAGAAAAATAAAATAATAAAAAATAAACATTTTAGCCAAAGAAATTAAAGAAGATTCATAGTTATAGCAAATAAAACTGGATCATAATAGCTGTGGGGAAAAACC
>DATMYS010000081.1:0-8754 GCA_035560835.1 Methanosarcina sp. | reverse complement strand
TCATAAAGTTTTTTCTTGAATTGCAACTTTCCTTACTTAATGGAATAAAAGACGAAAATCAGATACGTTAGCAGTTATTCAGAACAGTATTACTTTTTCTATTTTCTCTTCCTGTTATGGATAAGTGATGAGTAATGCACCGCTGGAAATGAGCAAGGAATAGACTCTGTTCTTGAAATCCAAAATAAGTTTAATTGAGCATAAGAATTTCCGGCTTTTATGAAATCAGAATCTCAGTTCATATATCTGCGCGTATCCAAAACCTATTTATACAAAGTACGTCATTAGACGTTGATGTACAAAACTATACTTTAGTGATAAAATATGCACGCTTCAATTCTCCACATCCTCAACACAACAAAAACCCGTGTTCAGGCCCTGGGGCCGCAGAACTGCCGTGAAGGCCTGGAGATGGGATTTGAGAAAAGGGACTTTATCTCAGCGGTGGCAGATGCAAAAGCCGACGGGAGGGTGCCTGTAATTGCAGAGGTCAAGCCCGCATCGCCAGGAAGAACTTTCAGGGATATTCCGCCTGCAACGGCTGCCGAGCTTGCATGGGAGATGGAAGAAGCCGGAGCTGTTGCAGTTTCGGTCCTGACCGAGCCCTTAGTATTCAAGGGATCACTCGAAAACCTGGATGCAGTTCGAAATACGGTCTGCTTGCCTGTCCTGAGAAAGGATTTCATTATCGACAGGGTACAGCTTGAAGAAGCTCAAAGTGATCTTGTGCTCCTGATTGCAGGTATTCTTGGGGAAGAACTAGGATCTTTTGTGGAGCTCGCCCTTGAAAAGGGATTTGAGCCTCTGGTAGAGGTTCATAACAGGAAAGAACTTGATCTAGCCCTGAGAACCAGTGCAAGAGTTATAGGAATTAATAATCGGGATCTTGAAACCCTTAAAATCGACTTAGGAACCACAGAAGAGCTGGCTCCCATTATCCGGGAATGCGACCTTGATCACGGAACCAGGCATTCTATAATAAGCGAAAGCGGGATGAACAGCGTACGAGATGTCAGACGGGTAATCCAGGCAGGCGCGGATGCTGTGCTGATAGGTTCCGCACTTATGGAAAGTGCTTCTGTTTTTGATAAAACGAAAGAATTCGTCCAGGGCGCTGGTTGGCGTCAATAACTGTTTTTCCAGACTTTTCGGAGCTTTCAGCCTGACTGGACGGGTTGGAAAATCCACCCAAATTCATTTAAAATCCATTGAAAATTCGTTCAAAGTTCACTCAAAATTCATTCAAAATTCGTTCAAAATCCTTTAAAAACCTACTCAAAAGCCATTTAAAACTAAATTTTGTTTCACTGACAAGACCAAAAACTACGCGGCCAGACGCGATATCAAAATTAAGCTACAGGATTACATCAAAAAGACAAGGGAGTAATTGAATTGACAGGAACTAAAGTTTCAGAATTTTCTACAAAGGACTCATACTTAAATGAGCTTGCAGGTTCGAAGAAAAATTCCAAAAACGGGGAGACAGACCAGATAAAAGGAAAATACGGGAAATATGGGGGACAGTACGTGCCCGAAGTCCTCATGCCGGCCTTAGAAGAGCTGGAAGAGGGATATGAGCGGTATAAAAACGATCCTAGATTCCTTGCAGAACTTGATTCTTACCTGAAAGATTTTGCAGGCCGGGAAACGCCTCTTTATTATGCCCGGAACCTTAGCAAAAAATACGGGTCAAAGATTTACCTCAAAAGGGAAGACCTTGTGCACGGAGGGGCCCACAAGTTAAATAATGCCATGGGGCAGGCTCTGCTTGCAAAATACATGGGGAAAACCAGGCTGATTGCCGAAACCGGCGCAGGACAGCATGGGACTGCAACAGCTATGGCAGGGGCGAACCTCGGGTTTGAAACCGTTGTGTACATGGGGGCCAAAGATGTAAAACGCCAGCAGATGAACGCCTACCGCATGGAACTCATGGGCACTAAAGTAGTACCCGTGGAAACCGGCTCAAAAACCCTTAAGGATGCTATTAACGAGGCTTTCAGGGACTGGGTCACGAACATAGGAAACACGCATTACCTAATAGGCTCGGTTGTGGGGCCTCATCCCTACCCTGTAATAGTAAGGGATTTCCAGAGCGTTATAGGGCGTGAAGTAAAGGAACAGATTTTGCAAAAAGAAGGGCGTATGCCTGATTCCATTATTGCCTGTGCAGGCGGCGGAAGTAACGCGATGGGAATTTTCCACCCCTTTGTTGAGGATACTGAAGTCAAACTGATTGCTGTCGAAGCCGGAGGAAAAGCCCTTAAATGTACGGAAAAAGCCGCCCTTCACTCGGCCTGCCTATGTGCAGGAGAAGAAGGAATCCTCCACGGCGCAAGAACAAAAGTACTGCAGGATAAAAACGGGCAGATCCTTGAATCCGAATCCGTTTCCGCAGGGCTTGACTACTCAGGGGTAGGACCTGAGCTGGCTTACCTATCCGAGAGCGGCCGGGTTACAGCCCGATATGCAACTGACAATGGAGCTCTTGAAGCTTTCCATGAACTGAGCAGGCTTGAAGGAATAATTCCTGCACTGGAGTCTTCCCACGCCCTTGCTTACCTGAAAAAAGCCTCAGAAGCCGAGGAACTGGGGGAGATAGTAGTTGTAAACCTGTCGGGAAGAGGCGACAAAGATCTGGAAACTGTTTTGAGCCTGAGAGGAGGGATCTGAGATGGAAAGACAAAAAATCTCCGAAAAATTCTCCGAACTCAGGGAGAGAAAGGAAGGCGCCCTGATCTGTTACGTAATGGCAGGAGACCCGTCAGCAGAAAAAACCGGGGAGATCGTAAAAGCTCTCGTAAACGGCGGTGCGGATATCATAGAACTCGGTTTTCCCTTTTCAGATCCTGTAGCGGACGGCCCGACAATCCAAGTGGCAGGTCAGAGGGCACTTGCCGCCGGCATGGATACACAGCGCTATTTTGAGCTTATTAAAACCCTCCATGTTGGGATTCCCCTTGTTTGTATGACCTATTACAATCCTGTGTTCAGGTACGGAGTGGAAAAGTTTGTAGAAAAGGCTGCGGATGCAGGAATAAGCGGACTGATAGTACCAGATATCCCGGTAGAGGAAGCGGCTGAACTGAAAAGTAGCTGCGAAAAACACGGGCTTGACCTCATCTTTCTAATTGCGCCCACAACAACCGAGGGAAGGGTTCGAAAGATCCTGGAAAGAGGTTCAGGTTTCCTTTACCTTGTCTCGAGGCTTGGGGTCACGGGAGCCAGGGAAGATGTCTCATCTTCTACCAGAGAGCTGCTTTCCAGAATAGAAACCGGGCTTCCTAAGGCTGTGGGATTCGGAATATCAACAGGAAAGCAGGCTGCAGAAGTTAGAGAAGCGGGAGCGGATGCGGTCATAGTCGGCTCGGCTTTTGTCAAGATTATAGAGGAAGGAAAAGACGTAAACGAAAGGATGGAAACCCTTGCAAGGGAATTAAAATCCGGAATCAAAAGAGCCAGTTAAAGGAAAAATTCGGATACTCTAGAAAGTAAACAGTCACACGTGATAAATTGCACGTAAAAGTTGCAACAATTTTGAGCTATATAAGAAAGGAAGAAATCAGGAGTTAAAAGGAGGGAGGAGAAATGCAGAGATACATTCAAAAGCTAGAAGAAGGCCGTGACCTGAGCTCTGAAGAAGCTGAAGATGCAGTAGGCAAAATCCTGAGTACTGCACAGGATGACGAGATAGGAAGATTTCTGCTTGCCCTGAGGGCAAAAGGTGAAAAGCCCGAAGAAATAGCGGGATTTGTAAGGGGAATGAAAAAAGCCGGAAACACAATCCGGCCCAAAACACCTTTCAGGCTTGTGGATACCTGCGGAACAGGAGGAGACGGACTTAATACAATCAATATCTCTACAGCAGCTGCAATTGTTACTGCTGCAGCAGGCGTCCTTGTAGCCAAGCACGGAAATCGAGCTGCCACCTCAATGTCAGGGAGTTCAGATGTGCTTGAAGCCCTGGGAATTAAAATTGACCTGGAACCCGAAGCTGTCAGGCAAACAATCGAAGAGATAGGAATAGGGTTCATGGCTGCTCCGGTTTTTCACCCGGCAATGAAGAGAGTTGCAGGGATAAGGAAAAAACTCGGAGTCCGCACGGTTTTCAATATTCTGGGGCCCCTGACCAACCCGGCAGGTGCTAAGGGGCAGGTAATAGGGGTCTTTGATAAAAAACTCTGCGAACCAATATCCCATGCTCTTGCTGAACTCGGGACCGAGCATGCCCTTGTCGTACACGGAAACGGAATGGATGAGATCACAAATACGGGTGAAACCTATGTTGCGGAGTTAAAAGACGGCAAGGTTTCAACTTATACGCTGACTCCGGAAGATCTTGGCATGCTTCAGGCAAATCCCGAGGATATAAAGGGTGGTACTCCAAAAGAAAATGCAAGAGACCTGCTGTGCATCTTTAAAGGCCAGAAAGGACCAAAAAGAGATATCGTAGTCCTAAATGCGGCTGCTGCCCTTTATGTGGGAGGTATAGTAGGCTCTATCCGGCAAGCAATTCCTATTGCTGAGGATGCAATTGACAGTGGAAAGGTCATGGTTAAATTCAACCAGTTCAGGGCTTTTACTTCAGGGTTTTACAGACAGGAAAGTAAGGGTAATCTTTCGGGAAAAGGCATTTCGATGCGCTCCGGAACGTCCATATTAAGCCCGGTATCGGGAGAGAGGGTATGACAGTGAAAGTGAAAACGAGGATAAAGATCTGTGGAATCCGCAGCCCTGAAGAAATCGAACTCGCAGCCTTTTACGGAGCCGATGCAGTTGGGTTTATCACAGAAGTTCCTGTCGAGAGCCCAAGAAAACTTGATTCCGACACTGCTGCCTACCTTGTATCCAGAGTCCCTGAAACCCTGAGTTCCGTACTGGTTATCATGCCTGAAAACGCGGATACTGCCGTGGGACTGATTGAAAAAACAAAACCCGATGTCGTGCAGATTCACTCCAGGCTGCCTCTTCTCGAACTTAAAATAATAAAAGAGAAAACTGGCATCCCTATCATAAAAACTCTATCCGTACCTTCACAGGAAGAGGCTTCAAGCGAAAGTCCCGGAAATCGAGCATCTGTTTCAAGCCTGCTTGAAAAGGTCAGCCTTCTGGAAGAAGCCGACATTGTAGATTCCATTCTGCTTGATACGGCAAGGCCCGAAAAGCCCGGAGGCACAGGCTGTGTGCACGACTGGACCCTGAGCCGGCGAATATCAGAAGAAATGCGGCTTCCCCTGATCCTTGCAGGTGGGCTAAAGCCTGAAAACGTGCGGGAAGCAATCAGGGCTGTTTCGCCTTATGCGGTGGACACGGCATCCGGGGTTGAGACCTCCGGGAAAAAAGATGCCGTAAAAATCAAAAGTTTTATTGAAGAAGTGAGGTGTGCCAATGCTTTCCTTTGACCTTGGAAAAGAAGAATTCAAAGAGCTTGCTTCGGGAGTAAGCCAGCCAGGCTTTATCCAGCTCCTTGCAAGAGTCGGTAATGTTACATGTTCTCCTCTTGAACTTTACCGCACCCTGAGGGCCTCGGGGACATCAGGTTATTCGTACCTGCTAGAATCAGTGGAAAAACAGGAAACTAAGGCAAGGTATTCCTTTGTTGGAAATGATCCTGATGCCGTAGTTAGAATAAGTGACAGGAAAATTTCCCTCGAACTTCTTAACCCGAACGCTTTGCCCTTTTTTGAAGAAATTAGGTCGAAAATCAAAGAGACCTGCGGGCTTGAAACCATAGAGGAGGAGAATCCGAAGAAAGAAAACCAAAAACTGAAAAGCGTAAAGTTCACGGCTCCAATTCCTCAGGGAAAAGATGGTTTCGATGCCCTTCGCCTGGCGTTTCCTCCTGCAAACGGGATGGGACTCCTTAATGTACAACGTTTTGACAGGCAGACTTTCCTGGGCGGGGCCATAGGCTATACAGCTTATGATGCTATTTACGATAGCTGGTTAGGGGTCGAAAAAGGCTTTGAGTCCGAAATTCCTGATCTCCAGTACCTGCTGGTTTCGAAAACTTTTGTGTTTGACCATGTGACTGAAGAGATATATATCGTGGTCACTCCTTTTGTAAGTCCGGGTTCGGATACCGGAGAAATCTATGAAAAAGCCCTTATGGAAGCCGAAAAGCTTTATACCATACTCAAGGAAGCTGCCCTGTCAGGGGATTCGATAGAAGCAGCAGTACCAGACAGATCAATCTTTTCAGGCTTACCTATTTCGGACTGCAGCGATGGAAAACAGAAGTTTGAGGAATCGGTAATCCAGGCGAAAGAACATATTTTTGCAGGAGATATCTTTCAGGCAGTCCTTTCCAGGAAATGCGAGTTCACGCTCGAACAGTCGCCTTTTGAACTTTATATGCAGCTTCGGACAATCAATCCAAGTCCTTACATGTATCTCTTTGAGTTTGGAGATCTGGCAATTGTCGGGGCAAGCCCTGAAACTCTGCTGACTGTACATAAAAGGACTCTAATTACAAATCCGATTGCAGGCACCTGTCCCCGTGGAAAAAACGAAGCAGAAGATGAAGCCTTTGCTGCACACATGCTGCATGATGAAAAAGAAAGGGCTGAGCATGTAATGCTTGTCGATCTTGGGAGAAACGATGTGAGAATGGTTACGGAAAGTGGCTCGGTAAAGGTCTCGGAATTCATGAAAGTCCTGAAATATTCCCATGTCCAGCATATAGAAAGTAAGGTTATAGGCACCCTGAGACCGGAATGTGACCAGTTCGATGCTTTCAGGGCAATTTTTCCAGCGGGAACTCTCTCAGGAGCTCCGAAGATCCGTGCAATGGAAATTATTTCTGAACTTGAAGCTTCCCCTCGAGGGATCTACGGGGGAGGAGTCGGATATTACAGCTGGAACGGGGACGCTGATTTTGCAATAGTAATTAGGACCATTATTGTACAGGGCAATAAAGCTTCAGTGCAGGCTGGAGCAGGAATAGTAGCTGATTCGGATCCTGGTTATGAATTCCGGGAAACCGAACGTAAGATGGGAGCAATGCTTGCTGCAATCGACGGAGAACTCTAAAAAGACTTTATTAAGCATTTTTGAGGTGAAATTTATGAAAAGAAGTTTACACAGGGATTTTTTACAGGAAAGAAATCCCGAAAACGGGCTTCTCAGTAAAGGGGAACCTAAAGAAGAAAAGCGAGGAGAGAATGGGCTGAACACGATATGCTCAGGAGGTGTTTTCAGATGAAGGTAGTTTTCATAAACAACAAGGATTCCTTTGTATGGAATCTGGTAGACTATATCTCTTATTTTGAAAAAGATACTCTGGTACTTCCCAATACGATTTCCTTAGAAGAACTCCGAAAGATAAAGCCTGATGCTCTGGTTATTTCCCCAGGCCCAGGGAATCCTTCAGACTCCAGGGATATAGGAAATTGCCTGGAGATAATCAGGGAAATGGGCAGGGAAATTCCCCTTCTTGGAGTTTGTCTGGGGCATCAGGCAATTAATGTGGCTTTCGGCGGAGTTGTCAGAAGAAGCAAGGTGGGCCCAGTGCATGGAAAAAGTTCGAAGATTCTGCATGAGGAATCTGCATTGTTTTCAGCTTTTGAAGGCCCATTCCAAGCAGGACGTTATCATTCGCTTGAGATTGGGGAGCCTGCGCCCGGGATAAAGGTTACTGCCAGGGCTGAGGACGGGAGTATCATGGCGGTAGAGCATATGCAGTATCCGATTTATGGTTTGCAGTTCCATCCCGAATCTGTGCTTACTCCCAATGGGCTGAAAATAATAGAAAGTTTTCTGGAGATTTCCAAAAATTATAAAAAAAGACAGACGGCTGAGTAAACAGCCAGGAAAATTTCCACTGGAAATTTTTTCTAATTTTTTTTAACTTTTTCTAATTACCAGCTATCTTGTTAACAATACCGTAGGTTCTCGTTTTCCCTGATTATCAAGCTAATTTCCCTTGATTGTCAGGCTTATTTTTCCTTTTTGGCAGCCTCAGTCTCAGGCTTCTGCTCCTCACTTTCTGCTTCTTCCTCAAAGAATTCTTCTTCTGTGAATTCCTCGTTGGGCCTTGCTGCATAACCTACAGGCTGAAGATTCTGAAGCTCTGAAAATTGACTTATACTCTGGGCAATAAGCTGGGGATATTTTTCAATCTGTTCCCTTGTAACAAACCCTGAGGCTTCGGAGGATTCTATAATTTTTTCTCTGGCCTCTTTTGCTTCCTTAGTGAAATTTTCAAGCTGCTGCCGGTTTGCAAGATAAGCCATCTCCTCAAGTGCCATGGTCGTCCAAAGGGTTACAACTTCCATTTTCTTCTCAACCGCACCTAGCCCTATCATTTTAAGAGTATCGAGCGCAAGTTTGGCAGATTCAAGCATCTGGAACTGTACCGCTCCTTTTCCGATTTCCTGTGCAGCTTTTGAAAAAGACCACATTGCATTGGAGAAATTCTTGTCAAGTGCGGTTTCAGAAAGAGAGTTAAGGTCATTAAGAACCGTGGAAGCAACGTTCTCGATCTTTTTCTGGATGGCTTTATTGCCAATATTCCGGAGTGAGATAACGACTCTCTTTAAATCATTCTCTAAATCGCCTTCGAGCAGCTCTTCTCCGAATTCCTTGAGGTACTCAACATATTGGAGTGCGTCATATTCATTCTGTTCTCTTATTGCTCGTTCTCCAGATTCTCCAAGTTCAACAGCCTTTTGTTCGTTCAGTGAGAACATATTAAAACCCCTTTCCAGTAAAATTCGTAAAACTTCTCTGATTTTAAAAATTTAAGTATTTATA
>DATMYS010000080.1:0-4813 GCA_035560835.1 Methanosarcina sp. | reverse complement strand
GTAATATCAATTATAATGCCTCTATAGCCACTTTTTCTCTTTGGACATAGAGCATTCAAGATTTCAAGAACAAAAGAAATGAAACCTTCAGGGTTATATTGACTCAAAGTAGTGTAAATTTCGTTTTCTGCTGGCACTGAGCTTATTTTCAGGAATCTTCTTAGACTTTCTCTTTCTTCAGTTTCTTTGACAACATATGATATGTCGCTTGAGAAGAACATGCTCAGGAGAACTATTTTTAGAGCAGGGACTGATTTATGGAGGGGCAGAATGCCCCTCCTTGAAAGAATTTGCCTGGATGTTCTTGAATCGAAAACGTTTAGTATTTCAGACAGCAATTTCCATTTGTGATCTTCGTTTAGTGGTATAAGCGGAGGTTTCATAATATATCGCCATAGGAGGATTGTACATCCTCCTCAACAAAATTTACGGTTTATTTTTACTTAAATTCTAATTTTGGTAAAAAATAAGATGTACTTTTTTTGGGGAAACTACCAGTACCCTTAATTAATGGAATAAAAGAGAAATAATCTTCAGTTTGATGGTGAGTTTAAGAGGACCCTAAACTGAGATACAACTAAAGTTTTCATGGTTGAAGAGTATCCAATTCGTGAAGGCAGTGTCCGAATTAAAGTTGGTCATTTCTAAAATTAGCACGATAACAGAATTAGGATCTGTAGAGCTGTAACGGCTCTATGATAACTTGCTTGATATAAAACAAAACCGATTATTCTACTGAATTCAGTTTTTAGCTTAAAAGCACTTTAATTGCTTTTAAGCTAAAAACAAGCTTCCTGTAAAAGCCCAAACAATCATGGAAATATACTCATACAGCTTTAGAATTTGGAAGTTTTACTTCAAATTGCTAAGTGACAAGTCAATATAATTCTAAAAAGCAAACCTGTATGAGTAAATTTAATTATACATGAATAGTTGCATTTCTCATTTAAGTTCTGGAATTGAAACTATGAGTATGAACAATCTGCCGGATATGCCGAATATCGAGAAAAAACTTCACGGCTACCTCTATGGTACTGCCTGCGCCGATGCCCTCGGTCGCCCTGTAGAGCATCTAACCCTTGAGCAAATTAAAGAGAATTATGGAGAAAAAGGAATCCTTGAACTCCCACCCAATTCTCCCTGGACCGACGATACTCAGTTAATGCTTGTACTTGCCAGGGCTCTGCTTCGAGGAGCAGAACTTGAAATTCCGGAACTTATGGGCAAGATAGCAGAGGAACTTGTGCTCTGGCTGGACGAGCCTGACTTAGGTGCAGGAGCAACTACCAGAGGTGCAGCCCTGAGCCTTAAGGACGGGATTCACTGGAGCAAATCCGGAATCAGCTCTAAAACCTGCGGAAGCCTTATGCGGTCTGGAATCCTCGGTTTCATTTACAGGAATGATCCTAAGAAACTGGTTAAAGTCGCTCAGGTTTCAGGCCGAATCACTCATTCCCATCCAGTTTCAGAAGCTGCTTCCATTGCTGGAGCATACTCAGTGAAACTGGCTCTTGACGGGGTGGAGCCCAGGGAAATGTTTGAACCGCTTCTTGAGGTAACTCAGGGAATCTCTCAAGAATTCACTCAGGCACTGGAAAGTTCCTATAGAACGGCTTATAGTGACATAGGAGACGAAGAAGGTTTGAAGAAGCTCGGACAGGGCTGGTATGCGGACGAAACTTTTGCCCTGGCATACTTCTGCATATTACGTTATCCGAATGATTACGAAAAAGCAGTACAGATCGCAGTGAACATCACCGGAGATTCGGATTCGGTTGCGAGCGTAGCAGGAGGTATTCTTGGAGCCAAACTGGGAATTGACGCAGTGCCAATTCCCTGGATTGAAGTGCTTATGGAGAAAGAAAAACTGGAGGGAATGGTGAAGCCTCTGCTTGAAAAGTATTTTCAGCTTTCAGAAATTAAATTTAGATCTTGAAATCATATTGGGGTCTTGAAATCGAATTGCGATTTTAAAGTTAAGCTGAGTTCTTGAAGTTAAATTGAGGTCTTGAAATGGATTTTCCTGAAAAAAATGGGTATTCCGAGAAAAGCGTTTACTCTGAAAAAAATGACTATTTTGAAAAATATCTTTTTTCCGGAAAAGGCGTTTACTGTTTGATATTCGAAAACCGAGCCTGCAAGATTGAGGTAGGCAAAAAGGGGGAGTTCTCTTTCTATCTGGGATTTCATATCTATGTGGGGTCAGCTCTGGGGTCAGGAGGTCTTAAAAGAGTACAGAGGCATATCAACCTTTCCCGGAATCGGGACCGGAATCCCAGATGGCATGTAGATTATCTTCATCTGAACCCTGCTTTCAGGCTGGTTTCAACAGTTTACGCCTTTACTTCTGCGCGGCTTGAATGTGCGCTTGCAAACAGAATAGGAGGAGATTCAGTGTCTGGCTTCGGGTGCACGGACTGTACATGCAGCTCTCATTTATTTTATAGAACCAAAAATCCTCTTTTAGAGATCAATGAAGCTTTTGAAGCCCTTAGACTTTCTGCCCTTGTGCTGGAACTTTAACTATGGACCTTCTTTTCTCTGTACTGGCAGGAAAGCTTAAGGTAAAGAATGATTTATTATATTATCAAAAAAATAGGGTTGTTTAATCAGGGGATGTCCAATGGAACAATTCTCTTTTATTGCCTGCATGCCTGACAGGCCCGGGGCATTGCACAGGGCAGCCAAAATTATCACACGGTACAAGGGAAATATTAACAGGATTCAGTACGACCGTAGGATAGATACACAGACCGTTTTCTTTGAAGTGACTGCTGTTCCGCAGGCTTATGAAAAGATTCGTGAAGAATTGGAAAAAATAGGCTATCTCCAGACTTCCCTTCAGCCTGTAGCTTTCGTGAAATTCCATGTCTACCTTCCGAACTATCCTGGTGTTTTATTTGACTTTCTAAATTCTATCACCTCATCAGGATCAAACATTACTTTTCTTGATTTTGATGATCGGGGACAGCATCCTGAAAGGCTTGTTGTAGGTCTTCACATCGAAAACCCTAAGATGATAGATGCCCTCCTGAATCAGCTTAAGTCCAGATACAGGCTAGATATTTTAGAATATGATACAACCGGGGAGAAACTTGATGATACGGTATTCTATCTCAGGTTGGCCCAGAAGCTCAGATCGTTTATAGGGAGTGCTGAAGATGCTTTTTTGATGAGGTTCCTGCATGACATTAATCATATTACCCAGGAACTTTCAAACCTTCAGAAAGATCCGATTGAGGTTTTTGAGAACATCCTGAAAGTCGGGGATTGCCTTAATAGGACATCAGGAGACAATTTTTATGCCGATGTGCAGAGGGTCAGAATAAAGGATGATACTGAACTTTTCTGTTTTCAACTTCCCTGTGGGGGAAATATCTATCTCTTTGATACCCCCTCCGAAAGGGTCATGATTGACACGGGGTATGGAATTTATTTCCAGGATATCGTGAATATGCTCCAGCATTACGGGCTTGGGGATCTGAGCCGGTTGAAACGGATCTATATTACTCATGCAGATGCCGATCACTGTGGGGCTGCTGGTTGTTTTCCCGCACCTTCCTATCTCAATCGCGAAACTTTTCTGATAACGCGGGAAACCAGCAGAGCCTATGGGTCAAGCAACCAGGATTGTATTCTGGAAGAAGTCTATACAAAGATAATTAATCTTTTTTCCAGGTTTACTCCGCCTTCAAATATAGTTCTCTTTCCAGAAGTCTCTCTTTCAGGCGAAACAATCGAAAAGCGGGGGACATTCCCTGTTATTGCTCGATTTCGGATCGGTGATTTGGAATTCGAAGCTCTTGCAGGGATGGGCGGGCATATGCATGGAGAGGTCTTCTATCTCTGCCCTGAGGAGGGACTACTCTTTCCCGAAGATGCAGTAATCAATTTCAAAAGCCTGAGCTCTGATAGAACTGCATATAATGTTCTGGCTGATTATCTTATGACATCGGTGAATGTTGACAGCAAGCTTGCGAGAGAAGAAAGACAGGCTCTTATGTCTCTCATTTTCGAGATTGATGAGCAGCTCGCCGGAAAAAATAAAAAATGTTTGATCTGCTGCGGGCACGGTTCAATATCCGTACTGGATAATGGAAAACTTGTCGAGTACGCAGGTTCGGAGAGTTATGTTGCATGTCAAAAATGTATCTCTCAAGAAAATTTGTGAAAATTTAAATAAAAGAGCCATAAAATAATCTAAAAATTGAATATCAAAAATCGTTAAAAATTGAACAATTAAATATCAAAAGAACCAGAGATCCACAGACCAAAGATCTACACTTCTGTTAGTTTCTGTTCAGGAGCCATTCGGATTTTACTGACTTTATAAATTCAGTCATTATATTTGATCGGGGGTAAATCCGATCTCTTTTATATCCAATATCAACGTAAAAAACCTAGGAATATTGGCAATGACAGTTCTGGAGGAGGAATTGGTTTACTCTCCTCCTCTCCCTCCGAACCCCTGGCTACTTCCTCCAGACGAGGGGCCGCCTTCTCCAGTTTCACCAACTCCGGTTCCACCGAATGACTGGCTTTTTCCCCCTCCCCCTCCACCAACTTTTTGGCTGGCTACGTCTATCGCTTGCATAAGAGAATCAGCTGATCTGTATTCCTCGTCAGGAATCATTTCTATCTGTTCAATCATGTCTTTGGAAACGTTTTGTTTTCTGGCATGCTCTAAAATTTGTTTTTTTCTAATTGGAAACTGTAAATTAGTTAATATGTTATGCATACTGCTGGCACTTGCTCTCATACTTTTCACCTTCCCCATGTTTTATGGATTTACCCCTAGATTAAACAATTATAT
>DATMYS010000079.1:0-7380 GCA_035560835.1 Methanosarcina sp. | reverse complement strand
ATATATTATGTATATGTTTGCTTTTCCACAAATTGAGCACAGGTGCTTAATGAGTAGCGGAGGTGCGTATATATGTACGGCACTGAACAGATAATTCCCGGGACAATTATTGCAGGCCCCGAACTTGAACCTATTGAGGGGTACATTTGCGTAAAGAGAGGGATAATTACGGAGATTGGGGAAGAGCGTACACCCTCTACGAATATAATTGCTCCCTGTTTTGTCAATGCACATACCCACCTTGGGGACTCGGTATTCAAAGACCCTCCTCTGGGGAGAGTATACGGATTTCGGACTCAAAGAGACCTGGATACTCTTGTAAAGCCTCCTGACGGGTTAAAGCATAAGATCTTAAGAGAAACGCCATACAAAACCCTGATTGAGAGCATGAGAAAATCCTTGCTGGACATGATAGAAACCGGAACCTGTGCTTTTGCGGATTTCAGGGAAGGGGGCGTTGTAGGGGTAGCAGCCTTGAATAAAGCTCTTGAAGGCCTTAAACTTCATTCCATGACACTGGGTAGACCTGCAGAGCCTGAATTGCCGCTTCAGGTTGTATTGGCGGAAGTAAAAAGGATTTTTCTGCATTCCACAGGACTTGGAATGAGTGGGGCAAATGACCTTGATCTCGAACTATTGGAGAACATTGCTACCTGCACACGGGAGCATAGAAAATTCTTTGCAATCCACGCAGGAGAGAAAGATACGAGCGACATCGAAAAAGCATTGTCACTTGAACCGGATCTCCTGATTCATATGACAAATGCCACAAAAAGAGATCTTGAAGAAGTGGCTGATGCAAAGATTCCGGTTGTTGTCTGTCCCAGGTCTAACCTTATTACAGGAGTCGGAATTGCACCTGTTGCAGAGATGCTGGAAGCTGGGATAAGAGTAGCTGCAGGAACAGATAATGTAATGTTAAATTCTGTAAATATGTTTGCTGAAATGGAATTTATGTCTAAGATTTTTTCCATTGATGATAGGCAAGTATTTAAAATTTGCACACTTAATGGTTCCTTTGTAATGGGATCTGATTCTACTGGTTCGATACAAAAGGGGAATAAAGCTAATCTCATGATCCTGAATGGAAATTCCAATAATCTTACAGGGATAAAGAACCCCATAAGTGGGATCACAAGGCGGGCAAGACCCGATGACATACTATCAGTACTTCATTCGTAAAGCAAATGGAGAACAGGCATAATGAGCGAATTTTACCGGAATATAGTGATTGCAACAGACGGATCCGAGAATAGCCTTAGGGCTATTTCTTACGGTATTGAGATTGCAAAACTCAGCGGGGCCACGGTTCACGCTCTCTACGTAATAGATATAACTTCTTTTTCTTCGATACCTATGGATGCGGGATGGCAAGCAATGTATGATACCCTGAGAGAGGAAGGGGAGAAAGCAATATCCGAAGTAAAGGAACGCGGAAAGGTCTCAGGGGTTGAAGTAAGAGAAGTGCTGTTGGAAGGTCACCCGAGTAATGAGATTATAGATTTTGCAGAAAAAAATAATGCTGACCTGATAGTTGTGGGCACCCTCGGTAAAAGTGGGCTCGACAGGTTTCTGATGGGAAGCGTTGCAGAGAAAGTAGTAAGAGGATCAAAAGTCCCTGTTCTGGTAGTCCGGAGTGAGAAACAAAGTTAAAATTTTCTGTCAACTGGAAGCTTTTTGAGGAAAATAGACATCGGAGAAAGAAAACCAGGATTCAGAGTATACAAAGGTGTAGATTATATGCCAAAAAGCATCTTCATTGAAGATATTATGGTAAGGGATGTAGCAAGCGCAACCCTTCCAGGCTCAAGGGATGAGGTTCTTAAAATTCTTAAGAACAAACACATTTCAGGGGTTCCGGTACTTAAAGACTCCAAAATTGTGGGAATTGTAACCAGGACAAACCTTTTACAGAACCCTGAAGAAGAACAACTGGCTCTTCTTATGACACGTGATCCGATAACCATATCCTCTGGATCGGATCTGCAGACCGCAGCACGCCTACTTCTGGAGCACAGGATAAGAAGGCTTCCGGTAGTAGATGACGGGAAACTTGTAGGGCTTGTTACCGTGGCAGACCTTGTGGGTACAATTGCAGACATGAACATAGATATTCCAATTAGGGACTATGTAGAAAAGGACGTCGTTGCCATTTACAGTGAAACGCCCCTGCCTGTTGCTGCCAGGATTATGGAGCTTGCAGGTGTCAAAGCCGTTCCAGTACTTGACGCAAACTTAGAGCTCGTAGGAATAATCTCAGACCGTGATGTTATTGCTGCCAGCATAATTGAAGATAGTGTAGAAATGTCAGACATGTCTGCGGGTCTTGATGACGATGCCTGGACCTGGGAATCAATGCGGGATACCATGAGCATCTATTACAGTGTGTCAAGGATTAAGGTTCCCAACCTGATCGGAAGCGATGTAATGATAAGGGAGCCAATCACAGCCACATATATTGCATCGGTCAGCGACTGTGCACGGAAAATGAAGCGGAACAGGATTGATCAGGTTCCGATTATCAATTCAAACCGGAAACTTCAGGGACTTTTGAGAGACCACGATCTCCTGAAGCCTCTGATAGAAATCGAATAAATCAGGATTAAATCTCGCTTCAAAGAATCGTTAAACTTTTTTAACGTGAGGCGAAGAAGAATAAGGCTATTTAATGCCTATTCAAGAATTTTCCAGAAGGGAGGCATTATCCTTACAGACGCCTCCGAAAAATACTTTTTTCAGGAGCTAGAAAAATGGACAAACCTTTTGTTTTTATTAATTCTGCTATGTCAGCCGACGGCAAACTCTCAACAAAGAAAAGGAAACAGGTCCGAATCTCCGGAAAACTTGATTTTGAAAGGGTCGACGAACTCCGAGCCCAAGCAGATGCAATTATGGTAGGAATAGGAACTGTCCTTTCGGACGACCCGAGCTTAACCGTAAAGTCTCCGGACAGAAGGGCAGTCAGGAAAGCCGCAGGAAAAAGTGAAAATCCAGTAAGGATTATTGTGGACAGTTCGGCAAGGACTCCGCCTGATGCCGATGTTTTCAAAAAGGGGGAAGGGCTCAGGATAATTGCTGTTTCAACTTCTGCTCCTGCCGAAAAAATCGAAAAACTGGAAGAAAAAGCTCTCGTTATCAAGGCAGGGACTGAGAAAGTTGACCTTCCGGAGCTTGTAAGAAGATTAAAGAAAATGAATATAAATACAATTATGGTCGAAGGAGGGGCAACCCTTAACTGGGGAATGCTTTCTGCAGGCCTTGTTGATGAAATTTACACCTTCGTAGGAAACCTTATTATAGGCGGCGCTACAGCCCCAACTTTCACTGATGGAGAAGGATTTTCAGAAGCCGAACTCCTGCAGCTTGAACTGTTTTCAGCCGAAGAAATCGGAGAAGGAATACTTCTTAAGTGGAAGGTTAAAGGAAAAGTAAATCAGATTGTTTCTTAATTTTTTGTCATTATAACCTTTCTAATTTCTACTTGACGCTTATCTTTTATTTAAACATTATTTCATTAATTTAAGCCTTGTTTCATCAAATAATGAAGAGGCTGCATAGAATCTGATGAAATCTACGTTTTACGTTTTTAGCTGTCACTGTGGTGGAAAAGATCAATCACTGTCACTAAAACGGATAACAAGTTCGCAAATGTTATCGCCATAACTCCTTCTTTTGGTATATGTATGTTCCGAAAAAGGTAGTATGCCTTCAATCAACCCTGCTTCATAATTATCGATGGATAAACAGGTTCTGGCGTTCCATTTTTGTAAATGTCCTCCCCAGTGGCATTTACTGGCATGAATTACTATTTTATTGTCATTTTTCTGTATTATTTTACTTTTGATTCCAAAAATCCGGTGCATTGCCAGTAATACATATGCACATCCTTCCAGATCTCTTTTTAAACCCAACATCTTCAGAATTTCGGTTGATTGTCCAAAGCCAATGTTATACATAACCTCATTTAAGTTACTTACACCGTCTTTTCCATATTTCTCCTGCATCATTTCCAGAGTGTCCACATATATCATCCCAATCCCACTGACGGATTTTTTCCATCTCAAAGAATATGGGATAAGATCCCATACAATCAGTCTCTTCAACAGGAAACTTTTAAAAGACATGTTACTCCTCTCAGTTTGAAATCTGGGTTTTCTGACAATAAATAATGAATAACTTTTGAGGCAGTCTGGCTAGACCGTTTCAATCTGCGTTCAACAGGTCAATATTATATTTTGATAATTTACAATGATTGCTTTTTTGAAAATATTGTGTAATTTACTCAGTTGGAAATGTAATATAATCCACATCTCATATAGCCTAGATCTCACATAACCCAGATATCATATAAGCAGTAAACACCTTCTTCAATAATATTTAGCTGAGAGATAATGTGTATTCCAGCAAAGGCGCCACTGTTATTGTTTAAAATAAAGCCTATCCCAAAAATCAAAATATGAGTTTTGAAAAATAATCGTGAAAACTCCTGATGATTAGAAATAGAATAGGTTTTGGGATAGGCTCATTAAATGAAGTTTTGGGATAGGCTCAATCAAAAAATATCATACCTTGGAGTTGAAATCTTAACAGCAATAATAAAGTCAGATGAGACTTTGTGATAGGCTACACATAGTAATTCAAGGTTTTTTGTATATACAAGTAGTTGATAATTTATTTTTAGGTATATAGCCTACATTTCTTTGCGCCAAGGTCTACTTGAAGGCTTTAGGATTGTTGGTCTATCTCATCCTTGCCAAACCACCCACAAAATTTGCATGTTAACGTGAAAAAAAGCTCTATTCTGCCTCAGATAGAATTTTATAAAAATTAACTTGGTTGGATAAGGTAAATGCACCACCCAATAAAATTGACCTGATAAGAGCACCAGGAGCTTTCAGGATATTGAATGTCTGAGCAGCTATAAGTAATATTTCTTAAAAAAGGTATTTAATACTTTTAATTTAAAATTAAAGCGTTAATTGAGAGATTGGCAAAGGCTCAGTTTAAAAATAAAACTGTTAGAGAAATTTGCCGGAAAAGTTATAAAGAATTAATAAAAAGGAGTTTATGGAGTTCAAAAGTATTTCCCGTACAACACGAACTCCAGAAAACACGCCCTAAGAGGCATGGTTACGTTAGCTTTGCATATATTTAAGTTTGCCTGATTCTGCCTCCTAGGGAAAAACAACTTAGGAGTGAAAACATGAAGCGTAATAAAATTGGAATAGGTATAATCGTTTTAACAATGTTGCTGGTTGGTATAGTGTTAATACCATCTGTAATGGCTTCGACCGAAGGACAGCAAACCATCCAAGTTGAAGACGCTGCTCAGTTAAAGATAGAAGCTTTGGAGGCTAAGCTGGGTGAGGAAGGAATACAGAAAGTTGCAGATTACTTGGCGCTGCAGGCTTCTTTGCCGGACGTTGTGAAGGCATCTCCTTATAGTTGGATTGCCTTTGCTGCGACTGATAACGAGAGTCAGGTTGCTTATCTGACTGCGATTGATGAATCTGATCTTTGGAAGGAGGACAAAGAAAAGTTAAAAGATAATCTTCAGGATATTTGGGATAGGTATCCGGATAAGTTTGTGGCTGCAGATAATCTTGTACTGCGCGATGTGGACAAGATTATGGAGAAACGTTTTATTGCGAGTCCGAATAATGGTGTTATAAGTAGTTCCGGGAATTCTGGAATTATGTGGGCAGGCACTCCTCATCAAAAGTTTGCATATTATGCTTGTGATGGGTCTGCGTATAGAAGTTATGCTAGCAGCGCAGCTGATGACCCGGACAATAGTGGCTTTGATCCTTCTGTTTACAGGTACTATAATCATTACGAGGATGCTTATTGGGGTATAGGAGGCGCACCAGGTAGATGTAATGAATTTGCTAACAGCGCAATCTCTGCTAAAAATAATGGAGATCAAGTAACTGCTCATCAAAATTTTGGATACTCAAGTCACTATTTGACAGATCCTGGTATTCCATTCCATAGTAAAGGAGCTACAGATTATCTTGGGTCGTTTCTGGATGCTCTGTTCAATGCAGCCATTCACCTTTCCTATGAAGATTACGTCTATAATCAGTGGAGTACGGGGTATAAGTATGGGGACTACGTTAGTGGAAATACTCAGGCTATTACTGTGACTGATCCAGAACAGGCAGTTGAGGATAATGCTGATTTTAGTGCCCAGTATTATGACTATATCAAAAACGAAATGATGACAAACTCAAACTGGCAAACAGACATAACATTGGCTTACGATACTGCTCAATGTGTCCGAACGAGTGCTAAGTACTCTCATGGATTATATGACTACATAATGTGAGGGTTGAGGTAATCAAAACGAGACTTAAGAGATGCCCTTAAAAGCATCTCTTTTTCCAATTGGCTAGAATTGACTTAGTCTGGAAGAACTCATTAGAAAGTATTTGAGAGCACAGACGCAAGGATTCATTCAAAAAAGTAAATTCACTCTGGATAATTCTTGGCAGGACTCACAATGCTGCTATCACTATTTTCAATCTTGCCGTAGGAACCTACGGTTAAAGACTGTGAAGTTGGAACCAGTAAGTTGGCAATGAATCAGGAAGCCACCGATTTTAACGAGTGGCATTTCATTATGTCTTGTACGTTCCTTCTCCAGTAACAAGCTCACCACTTACTGTTGTCCATCCATCTTGAGACCCAAGCAACTTAAATTCATATCTTCCCTATAGCTGTTCGACTGCCATCCTCCTATCCACCATTCATTACGTGCATCCAGGTAGATTGAAATGCTGACGTTTGCATCCGAGGAGGTTTCATAGTAGGCATACATTCGGCTTTCATAATTGAATTGCTTATATTGTGGGTTGAATTGCTTATATTGTGGGGAGTATGCTTCGCTCTCACCGACATTGTGCGTGAGATTGTATTTGGGCATAAGAACCAGTGCAGTTCCCACCGGATTCATTGTGTCTATGGTCTGGTTAGAGAACACTATTGTACTAAGATCTATACTTCTTGGCTTCTTATTCTTCATAGAAAGCATAAGCCCGTGTTCTGTATCCACGAGGGCATATTCCCAGGAAGAATGATCGTCATTGAAGTCATGCTCTACGATATCCATGCCTACGGATGATGTGTTATCTATCACCGGGAGTGGAAGGTAAAGAGTCACGTTGCTCAGGGTCGAATCTGAAGTTAATATTACATCGTAATCATAACTACTCCTGAGACTTTTATCATACATCTTCTGCTTCTGGTCTTGCCACCATAACGACAGTAACCCAGCAGAAATGATCATTAATAGTACAAGACCGATTCCAATTTTGTAATGCGCTCTCATATTTTGCCACCTGAGATATTCTTAAAAGAAGGTTCAAAAGAATTTAACTA
>DATMYS010000078.1:0-3289 GCA_035560835.1 Methanosarcina sp. | reverse complement strand
ATTTAAGATTTCCTAAAGATTCCTTTTATCAGATGTCTTCTGTAAACTTTCCCTCTGAAAACCTTTTCTTTTATTTCATCTTCCAGTTTCATAATCTCTAAATCCTTGAAAAGTTCCCTGACCTCTTCTTTAGTAAAATAGTGGTATATTATTTCGTTTTGCCGGGCAAAAGTCCTCTTTTCAAAAGGGATTGAAGGTTCTCCTCCGCAGCGCATATCCTTATAGCCGAAGACCTCAAAGAAGAAAAAGCCGCCCTCTCTGAGTATGTGAATAAATTCTCCGACAGCGGATTTTCTTTCTTCTTTGAAGAGATGCTGGAGTACCCCGTAACAGAGAATTCCGTCAAAAGCCCGTATTTTGAAGGGCAGATCCAGGATATTTGCGCCAAGGTGCTCGGCAAACCTGCCGCTCCTTGCAAGCTGAGCTCTGGAACTATTAAGGGCCGTTAAAGAAATGTCAATTCCTATTGCATTGTAATGCCTTGCAAGTTCCCCAAGGTATCTGCCATTTCCTGAGCCTGCATCAAGAACCCTGGATCCTGGCAGAAGATGAGCCTGGACATCCCTGACAGGTGCAGGCCCACCCCATTTCAGGTGGGTATATTCTTTGTCCCAGGCAAGGAAATGATTTTTCGTGAAGACTGCCTGTGAATCTGCGAGGTTAAAAGTATTCAATTTATCCATGTTTGCGATTTATCATGTGTGTGAATGTTTTTCAGGGCTGTAATTTGAAGCTTCTTCAAACCTTTCTGCCAAGAATTCCTTCTCAAACGAAGATAAGAACCATCCGGCCTTGGGACCTGAACTCTGCCCGAGTAATGAAATGTAGATAGCCTTGAAAAGCTCCCTGGGATCTACTTGAGGAGCAGGAGTGTTCAGCTTTTCTACAATCCGCCTGTTCAATTCGGAACCCTCGTCTTTTGCAGAATAGACCAGCATATGGTATTCTTCTCCACTTATTTCGCCTATGGACTCAATAAGAGCTGCAAAGGCTGAAAGAAAGGCTTTCTGAAGCTCTGAAAGGGTTGCTGCCTGCACAGGCACCTTTTCTTTCACTTTAAACTTGGCAAAGGGTGGAGCATAGAGTTTTAGCCATTTAGAAACGTTGTCTGTCAGTTCTTTTATACACTTTTTATCTTCAGTTGAAAAGCCTGAACGTCTTACGATTTTCAGGATTCGGTCAAAATCTCCTCTTGCTACCTGATATATAGTCACCATCTGCTTGAAAGGAATTTCAGACTGGCAAATTCCGGTGGCCCTGGAAAGCTCATACACTCTTCTCTGAAAAGCCCCGAGTGAAGGATCATTTTCCCTGAACTGCACTCTGAGCCGTTCGTATTCGTCCACAAGGGTGAGGAGAGGCTGCCCTGGATCGAACTGAATGTGTTTTTCAGGTTTTGTGCGGATGATAAGGTAGCGAAGAACTTCAGGAGGCACAATTTCCAGCATGTCCGAAATCGAGACAACGACCCCTGTAGAAGAAGACATTGCTCCCTGTTTTCCAAGCATTATCCACTCATAGACAATTGGATACGGAGGCTCGTATCCGAAAATTTCTCTTACTATTCTCTTTCCGGTATCATAAGAACCACCTCTTGAAGCATGGTCTTTTCCGAAAGGTTCGATAGTCACCCCTAAAACCGACCAGCGAGCAGGCCAGTCCACACGCCATGTAAGTTTCCCTCCCCCTGCCATAGGCACGGTTCCGGAATGACCGCATGCACAGACATAGTCCACGGTTTCAGCTTCCAGGTCAAAACCCGTTACCTTCGTGGTTGTGATCCTTCCGCATTCATTGCATCTGGGATTGAAAGGGCTCCAGTCCGTGGCTACGGTTTTCCCAGAGACTTCTTCGAGGATTTTTGCGATGGCATCTCTTTTAACAAGGGAAGTTTTTATTGCTTCGGTGTATTTGCCTGTCCTGTACATCTCGTCTGCCCTGTAAACTCGAGGATTAATGCCCAGACGCCTGAGGGCTTCCAGGAAAGGTTTCAGGAAATGCTCTGCATAGTTTGCGCAGTCTCCGCAGGGACAGGGAATCTCGGAGATGGGCTTCCCCACATGTTCAGCATAGCTCTCGGGAAGGAATGGGTAAACCTTGCGCAGTGGGTCATAATTGTCAGCAATATAAATAAAGTCGGCATTCGCCCCCTTATCAATCAGAGCCCGATAAGCAGCATCGGCAGTCACGACTTCTCTCATGTTGCCTATATGGATGTGCCCCGACGGAGTGATGCCTGTGGCAACAAGATGTTTGTCGTTCTTTTTTAATACGTCTTCGGCTATGACGTCTGCCCAGTGAATTGTGTCAGCCATATTTCTCACCAGAATCAAACCTTTTCAGAAAACTGCTTGATCGCAAACCTTTTCAAAAAAGGTTTGATCGAAAACAGATCAACATTAGAGTTTGAAAACCTTATCCCCAAACCCTATCGGCGTGATAAACCGGCGCAACGGTTTCGGCGCAACGGTTGAGCTTGAGCGAAAAAGTTTGAATTCTCTGCATAATTATCGTTTCAACTAATAAACCTTGGGCTGGAAGGTAAGGACCCAGAGTCTGTTTTCAACTTGCGTTCTTTGGCAATGAAAAATGTAAATGAAATAGAAAAGAGAAGCCAGATTTAAAAAATAAAAAAAGGAGAAAAATTAATGGAGGTTCAAAGGCAAATTAATTCAGGAGTCTGCAGATTTACGGAGATTTAATATGGCACTTTACAGAGTAAATCAAGCAAACTTGATTTACTAATACATAAAAGCACGTAAAAATATATAAATATTTCGGAATGGGCCGGATGTGGGTAGAAATAATAAGAATAATAGGACAAGCTGAGTGAAAGCAATATAACTTTATAAACTCAGAAAAAAATAATAAGAAAGAAGTGAACGGTTACGAAACTTAGGAAAATAGGATTACAGAGTAGGTTACAGTCGAGAATTCACTGACTGCATCAGGAAGTAAGTAAGCTTTATAAAAAAAATAGAACAACAGCAGGGACGGTGGTCGCTATTTTCAAGGAAGAATTTTTTTTGGACCTGCCTGAGTGACTTAATAGCGATTCTATTGCTGTTTTTTGGCAGGTCCGCGCTTGTCAAGTATAGATCTTGTTTATCCCTGCTGTGGAGGAACACTCAGGTTACTACCTGAATCCTTTCTTTACGCTATCTGCTTTCTGAAGAGGTTGCAGGAATTAATCTTAATATCTAGCAACTTTTCGATGTTCATTTTTGCAGCAATACCTTTTGCAGCGCCCGGTACCGATGTAATTACACCGATGTCTAGTTCTTCACGC
>DATMYS010000077.1:0-2088 GCA_035560835.1 Methanosarcina sp. | reverse complement strand
TAAATAAGCTTTCTGAGCAAGTTTCCTTCAAGTTTTTTGAGAACCTACTTCATATTGATTAAATTGTTAACTTAACTTTTCGAGGACATTTTGACCCCTGGAAGTTCCTCAAGCTCAGCGCCTCCTTCAAGGACTAAGGGAACCCCAGTTTCTTGCTTTATAAGGACTTTGGACTGAAGATTGTATCCGAATATTTTCTTGAAGTATTTTTTCTGCTTCTCTACCTCCCAGATTTCGAGCTGGCACTCTCGTTGAGCGTGCATTTCAAGCACCAGGCTGTCGGTAGAGGCAATGTAAAACCGGACGTGAGAAATAACTCCATTGTGAGAACGATCTAGCCCTTCGGCAATGCGGATCAAGGCACTGAGAACTTTTATACTTTTTACTATGTCTTTATTAAGCCCGACAAGATTGGGATGTTTCTTTTTAGGCGTATTTTTCCTGTGGAAATAGGCAAGATTCGCTATGATTTCTATTTCTTCAGGCTGGAAACCTGGAAGACTGCTCTCCCTTATAAGGTGATAGGCGTGGGCCTGATGGGTATCATATGATAGGAAAGTCCCTATGTCGTGAAGGGTGGAACCATACTCGAGAAGTTCCCTTTCCTCTTCCCTAAACTTATAAATTCCAAGCGCCTGAATACTGTCAAAGAGCTCAAGGGCGAGTTTGGTAACAGCATGGGCATGTTCTTCATCGAAATTACAGGTAAGTCCAAGCTGCATGATGCTGCGTTTTCTTACCGACATCTGTGTAATCATGTAGGAGAATTCACTCTTTGAGATATAGTCTACAAGCAGCCCCTCTCGAAGCCCACGTTTACTTATCCTGATTTCGGAAAGCCCCAGCTCTTCCATAAAGGTCTCAATAATTGCAGCCCCTGAGATAATAATATCTGCTCTTTGAGCATTGATTCCCGGGAACCTGCGCCGCTCTTCGAGGGGTATGGCGCACATTGCCCTGACTATTTTCTTCAGGTCTTCATATTCCAGTTTCTCAAAACTCTCACTTGCTGTTTTGCGCAGGTAGACAAAAGCGATCCTGGCAAGATTTTCAATTGTTCCCGAGCTTCCAATTGAACAGCTGATATTGTATTCGGAAAGATCTTTTGTTATATCCGTAATTTTGTGCCGAATATGGGCCTTAATCTGCTCATACTGTTCCTCCGAAACAGGCCCTGTTTCGTCCGGTAAAAACATGTTTGTAAGCCTGACCGCTCCAAGATTAAAGGAATGAAGAAAATAACACTGAGTCTGGCCCCCTACTGAGACTTCGGTGCTCCCTCCTCCGATGTCTATGAACAAAGCTTTTAAGTCCCCAAGCCTAAGCCCGCTTGAAACCCCAAGGTAAATGAGGCGAGCTTCTTCGGTTCCGGAAATCGTACAAACTTCCAGGTTTGCCTCCCTTTTCAACATTTCGAGAAGCTGAACCTTGTTGCTCGCATCTCGCGTTGCCGAGGTAGCCACAGCTATAACCTCTTCTGCCCTGTAGGCCCTGGCAAGTTCCATGAACTTCTTACAGACAACAACTGCGCGTTCTATCGCCTTCGGCTGCAGAATTCTGTCTATGAATTCCCCATCCCCAAGCCGGACTGTTTCCTTCTGCTTGGTCAAGGGCAAGTAAGACCCATTGGGATTGATCCGGACCAGAAGAAGCCGGATCGAGTTAGTGCCTATATCGATAAACGCAACAACTCTGCCTTCGGAGATTTTCTCGGGTTCCATTATTACCACCTGAAAGCCCTGTCTTTCGTTTTTCTCGAAGGAGTCGAGAAACTTAAAATAAGCTTCACAATACTAGTTCATATTTTTATTCTATTTGAAATTATTTAGTAGTATACCGAAAGTTTGTAATCGCTATTATTTCTGCATAATTTTTTATATATGGGAGAAGTTGATTATTTACACACTCAATAAAAAAAGAGTATTAAGAGAACTCTTTTTTCAGGCTTTTTTTGCATTTTCGGCATAGGAAAAGTTAAGCCGCCTGATATTGAAAAAACGTATGTTGGACTGTATCTGAAATTTTGTTGTATTTCATGTTGAGGTAGCAGGCAGGAACCCCGGTATTCATATAAACTATAGCTGTCTC
>DATMYS010000076.1:0-2287 GCA_035560835.1 Methanosarcina sp. | reverse complement strand
AACATGTATCAGGGAATTATCTTGTTCTGTCAGATATGTCAGGTTATAATGCAGAGGCAGGTTTATTACGAGCCATCTAAAATTTTTCGTACTCTGGAAAAAAAGACATTGAAGCTGCACGACATTTCCTGGTGTATATTATTTTTAGGGGGGTAAATGATTTTCATGAATAAAATAATCTTATTTTTGCTTATAGTAAGCCTTCTTGGCGCTTTAGGCAGTACGGCTTCCTCTTATTCTGACCCTGAAACTTCAGGAATCACTTGCAATGAAACCGAAAGTCAGGCTTTAGCTTTGTCGCGTGATACAGGTCTTGAAACCGCAAATTGCTCAGCCCTCGTTCAGGCTAAAATGGTCAATATCACAAGCGACTGCAAGGTTTATCCGGCTTATACTGCGGCTCCGGCTGCAGAGGGAAGTTATCCGGCTATAGTGCTGATTCACTCTTTTAAAGGGTTCGAGCCCGGATATCAGACTATGGTGGACAAAATGGCAGAAGACGGATATGTTGTCGTTGCTCCTTTCTGGCAGACATATGATGCCTCTCCGTCGGATGCAGAGGTTGAAGCTCTTATTAGAAACAGCACAGCTTACCTTGAAACAAGGGACAATGTTGATTCCGAAAGGATCGGTCTTACCGGTTTTTGTGCCGGAGGCAGGTATACCATGCTTTTCCTACCCCAGATTAAGGAATTTGAATCAGGAGTCGCTTGGTATGGTTTCCCTTATATGGGCGGATCTAAACTCCAGCCCGACAGGCCGGCCAGTCTGATAGACCAGCTTGACGCGCCCATGCTTATGATACACGGCACTTGGGACCAGTATAGCAATATCACTGACATTTACAGATATGCCGGCGAACTGGATGCAGCTGATAAATACTTCGAGCTGAAGGTTTACCAGGGAGAGGCTCACGGTTTCATGATTAAAGAAAACGGAGAACTTTCTGAAAGTTTTGTTGCACAGGATGCATATGACGAGATGATAAGATTCTTTGACAGAACATTGAAGAATTCAACCTTGTGAGAGCATTGAACTCTTCAACTCGGGAGTTTGAGAGAATGTTATCCTCTCATTAGAATATCGTAAATTAACCATGGAACCAAAAACCGAGGATGAAATCTTTCCGGTTAGTAAAAACTCCAGGGATATTCCTGCAGGCGTGGAGGCTGGAAACGCTGGAAGGCTTTGTACTAAAAATCTTGGGGTGGCATCAATGAATTATATGAAAAAAAATCAGAGGATTTGATCAAAAGTTATATGCTCTTGATATGGAGTATAGGAGTCTTGTTTCTGATGTGAAAAACAGAGGGAATTTGAAACGAAGGTAGATAGACAGAAAAATACGTATAATACACGATTGAATCTTTTTTGAAAAACGTTTTTAACCCCCCAACTGCCTCTTTTTTACAGATCTGGATTTTCTACGATATCCTTCTTGTTCTTAATGAATTTATTATTCTTTTTGAGACCATCAGGCACATAGTACCCCTTGTATCCTACCTTACACTTCGAGAATGTATTTCCTGTTATCGTTGCGTCTGCGCCTTTGTAAACTCCTAATCCAACATCAGCACTGTTAATTGTATTTCCCTTCACAATGTTTTCATAGGTTTCAGATAGAGAGATCCCACAATTGAAAAACTGGTTATTCTTAATGGTGTTATAAGAACAGGTTTCACCGACTACATTAACACCTCTTTTCAAGAAGTAACTATTTCGAATAGTATTCTCACCAACTTCCGAAAGGGAAACGCCGGATTTTGTAAATACAAAACCATTGATTACACCACCGGATCGAAGATTGATTCCTTGAACCTGGGGATAGTACTTGTATTTACCGCCTTGCGTTCTTCCGTAGATATTGAGATACTTGTCTTTGACGGTTACGACTTCCTGATATTTCCCGTTAGCAACTTGGATGGTATCTCCATCATTAGCAGCATTCACAGCTTTTTGGATGGTTTTATATTGAGAGGGGACTTTCAGCGTTGCTGCTGAGGCTGTACTCACTATTAAAAGCGTTAGGAGGGTTGCTAGGATTAGTTTTGTTAGTTTGTTCATTATACTACACTCCTTTACTTAATAAAGTACTTTAAATGGTTTATAAGTTAAGCAATCTTTAAACTCTGTATATTTACTTCCTTAGGGTAGAGCTATAAAATGTGGGATTCAAGATTTCGCCTGATATCCTTTTTAACTCTAATAATTACATTTCTAGAAGAGATTATAATCCTTGTTACCAAAGTCTCTAACAATTGGCCCATTAAATCAAATTATAAAAACC
>DATMYS010000075.1:0-5189 GCA_035560835.1 Methanosarcina sp. | reverse complement strand
CTATTATATTTAGGAGGCGTCCAATATAGACATTTTTAATAAAGTTTCAACTTATCTTAATGATTCTTATTCCCGTGGGTATAAAGCAATTTACAATAGCTTCTTAATTAAAAACGAAAAGGTTTCAATGTCAGGAAGCGCTATTGGTATCCTCGTCTTGCTTGTAACCCTTATGCTTTGCGCTTTGTTATTTGGGACACTGCAGGGGCAGACAGACCAAAAAATCGCAGCTCTTAATAGCTCCGAAGCAACGGCAAGTTATAGTAACATAAAGACAACCGGTTATACAGTGATTCACGCAGCTCATTGTTTCAAAAGAAAATCAATACCGGGTTCATTTATACCATGAACGTGACAGAAGACAAGCTGAAAGAATTTGGCTTTGATAAACACATCGCGGTTAATGAGGTATCAATGAGGATGATATTCGGGGCTTCCGAGTCGCTCCTGTGCTTTAATACAGTTCAGTTTAAGGATAACTCCAAAATAGTTGCAACCGGACAGGATGTTGAAGCGAAGGCAAGGAGAATAAAAGAAGTGTTCCCTGTCGACTGTCAAAAGGCATTTGACATGGGTGTAAGATTTGCGACCAATACGCAATATCGGACAAACGCTACGTGATAACATGACTGAAGACACCAACGAAAGAAATGTAGGACAGGACGGGAACGTAAATGATAGATGAAAAACGCCTGCAGCTAGTGATCGACAAGCAGGATATCTATGAACTCATGTGTCGATACGCTCGCGGCGTCGATCGATTCGATAAAGAACTCGTTCAATCTTGCTTTTGGCCCGACGCGACAACCGTCTTTCCCCTCACCGCTGATTCTGTATTCAAAGGACAGTACAGCGATTATCTGGAGATCGATGTGGAATCCTGGAAACCCTACACGGCCCAGCAACATTATCTCTGCAATCATCTTTCCGAAATAGACGGAGATCGAGCGTTGGCCGAGACGTACCAGTTCTCGTTTTATTGGGCGATACCAGGAGACGATCCTAAACTGAATTTGCTTAACTCGGGCCGGTATATTGATCGATATGAACGCCGGAGCGGTGAATGGCGGATCATTCACCGCGAGTTTATTCGTAATTTCTCATCCCCGATCGTTCCCAGAGGCTTCGGCTCTATCGAAAATGGATGGCCAATGTCATCTCAAAGCCGAAGCGACCCGGCGTACCGCACGTTAAAGCCTGATGTGTGAATGTCCACGAGACGAAACCGTTATCAAATACCAGGCACCGCTCATCCCGGTGCCTGGTATTTTGCGATACTTTAAAGGAAGGAGTCTGCGCGAGCAGGCGCTCCCAGGAGAAAATCATGATTACTGAAAACCTGACCCTCGAGGCGCGGATCCAGCGTCTGGAGGATATCGAAAACATCCGGACCCTCAAGAGCCGCTACCATACCTATGTCAACGATACTGACTTCGATCGTATCGGCAGTCTGTTCGCTGACGACGCCTCGGTGAAGCTTGGTTACCTCATGCCCGACGGAAATGCGGTCGTCGGTCGCGAAAAGATCCAGGCCGCATTCTCCGGGATGAAGGCGAGTACCAGCCAGTCCCAGTTGAAGCAGTTCCTTCACAGTCACATCGTGGAATTGACCGGTCCGCACACCGCCAGCGGCACCGGTATGCTCTATGCCTGCTACGGCGTCCATGCCGACGCCTATGTCGTTGCCGGGAAGTACAGTGAAGACTATGTCCGCGTGGACGGCGTTTGGCTGTTCAAGACCATGGACCTGGCCCTGTACTTCACTGTTCCGCTGGCGCTCGGCTGGGCCGGACCAAAGCGGCACTATCTTGTCAATTCCGGGCAGGAGATTCCCGACTACGACCCTTTGTTGCCTAACCCGGCCGTCTAGCTGATAACGCCTGGCGTCCCTGTCGCTCAGAAACCATTATATATTATTTGAGCCTTTGCCAAACTCTCTATCAATGCTTTATAATCTAAATAAAGGCATTACATACCCCATTTTCAAAAAAATTACATTAGGCAACTTAGATATTCAACCTTCTAAAAGCACTTGGTGCTCTTATCAGGTCATGTCTTCCTATCTTAAAAGCTGTAAGTGCTGTGAGTAATGAGGCAATATTACTTATTGACACGTAAATTTTTGCCCATTCACTACCTCTTGTAGGTGTTTTTGATCTATGGTATCCAACAACTTCATTTGAGTTTTTCCTTTCCACAGTTGTTCTAAGATTATATAATTTACCAAGTAATCTATTGTAAATTCTTGGTATGTTTTGAGCTCTGAAGTGGTGACACGTTTCTGTTTTTAATATGTTTCCAACACTATTAGCTCTTGCAGCTATAATTGGAACAACCCCTTTTTCGATTACGACTTCATTAGAAAGATGACTGTCTGGACCTGCATCAGCTATCAGAAAAAGTGGTTTTTCTGTAGTTGATTTTATGAACTGGTTTACTGTATCTGTGAAATATATTAACAGAAGCCATAGATTTTACAACAAAGTATATGTATTTATGAAAACACAACTTCAAAAAGTAGGTTCAATAGTAATCTTCATAAAATGATAACTGCACAGCAATTGCCATGCTGATTCCATCAAGTCTGTAAGATAACCAATCTATAACATATGACAGATTTGTAACATTAAGAAACTGTTGTTCTTTATCATCTACCAGAAATGGCTTTTGTTTCTTAAAATTGTCAGGATAACGAAATGCTTGTGATGTTGTATCTCGTGCAACTTCTTTAATAAAATGATCTATTGTTTCATAGTCCTTTTTAATTTCTTCACTTAAATATGTGTATTCTTTCCAGCCTTCAATTTCTTTTAAAATTATTTTGCATCTCTCCCATAAAGAGACTATATTATGAGTGGATAAATCTTGCTTCTGATGTGTTGGAGTTATAAAGAACTCACCACAACGTATGATTCGTTTCAAACGCAATTCAAGATAATGGTAAAATAAATAAAATATAGGGTAACCAAATGTATCTTCCATGAATTCATTTCTTTTTGCAACTTCAATTAGTTTTTTAACTGCTGCTAAATATCCATCTGCATATGCTTCCCAAGGATCTGCTATTCTTCCATCATTATATATATCCACAAATTTCTTCACGTCTATCTGCTTTATATAAATCCAAAGAGCAATCTGGTCTTTTTGGGGGATTTAAATGAAAACTAAAATTAGAAGTAGGTTCCAAACTTTTAATGTAATCTACAATAGCTTCAGGATTTGAAGCACAGAGCTTAAGAATTTCTTCATGATTCATAACAGTAAAAAGGAATAGTTTTATATCATTTTTTCTGAAAAGGGTTCTGTCAAGTTGACGGGTTTTAGGCACTTTATAGGCTCAACAGTATCTGGAAAATTCCTTAGCACCCGTAGACTTGACAGTACCTTCTACCACAAAAAATATGCATCAGTAAAAAACAATAATTTTATTTATGTTATTTTGTGGAACTAAACTTCTTGAAAATTATTTGGTCCCCAACATCGCTGCATGAATCCGAAATTTGTATCTCAAAACGGTCGTATTTTGAAGTTACGAGAATACAAGTTTTACAAAAGAACCTGAATATTATTACAAATAGTGTTTTATATATTTAAAGAGCGAAATTATTTTGGGATAAAATATCCTTTTGCTATCAGCAAAAAAGATATTAACGATCTCTCATGAACCTTTTTTTGCTGATAACAAAAAGGATTATATTATTGAACCGAATTGTAAGCCCATTCGATCCATTCACAGAGGCATTGTAAATCCTCTTTCTCGACGGTAGCACCGCACCAGATACGCAAACCCGAAGGAGCATCCCGGTAAGAACCGATGTCATAAGCAACTTTTTCTTTCTCAAGCATTTTAATCAGTTCTTTAAGCTTTTCGTCGGATAAATCAACTTTAAAGCAGACACTGGTACTGGACCTTATCTCTTTTGTTTCCGCTAAGAAATGGATCCAGTTGTTTTTAGCAACAAATTCCTCAAAGACCGCCAGATTTTCATTTGTCCGCTGGATAAGTTGTTTAAGCCCTCCAATAGACTCTGCCCATTTTAGTGTTGCCAGCCAATCTTCATTAGCCAGCATGGATGGGGTGTTAATAGTAGAGCCTTCAAAAATCTCCTTATTCAGTTTACCACCTTTGGTCAGTCGGAAAATTTTGGGCAATGGCCAGGCAGGAGTATAGCTTTCTAAGCGCTGAACAGCCCGCGGAGATAAAATCAGCATCCCATGTGCACCTTCCCCACCTAAAACCTTCTGCCATGAGAAGGTAATGACATCCAATTTATGGTAGGGTATATCCATAGCAAATATAGCAGAGGTGGCGTCGCAAAGCGTGAGCCCTTCCCGGTTGTCAGGAATCCAGTTGCCGTTGGGTATTTTGACTCCGCTAGTGGTTCCATTCCAGACAAAGACGACATCATTCTTGAAATCGACTTTCTTTAACTCTGGTAATTTCCCGTATTCTGCCTCAAAAACTCGGGTATCTTTTAATTTTAACTGTTTAGTGATGTCGGTTGCCCATTCTTTACTGAAAGATTCCCAAACCAGAACATCAACTCCGCGGCACCCCAGCATAGACCACATGCACATTTCAAAAGCGCCTGTATCGGAAGCCGGTACAATACCTACCAGATAATTATCAGGAAGTCCAAGCGTATCTCTTGTTCTTTTAATTGCTTCAGCTAATTTTTCCTTGCCAGGTTTGCTCCGGTGTGACCGGCCAAAAGGTGTATCCTTCAGCTCTTCAACAGAATACCCTGGATGTTTGGCACAAGGTCCTGAAGAAAAACAAGGATTTTTAGGAACTCGTGTTGGTTTCATTTTATCTTTTCCTTTTTTGGTACTATTCAGTCTTCTGGGGATAAGAAATTTTCCAGCTACAGGCGAAAATGAAATTATAGCCATCTCCCTAAGACTTAGCAGTACCTTACCATATACAATTTCGTTTAATCTATTTAAACCAAGAAAACTCCTTAACTTATGACCAAACACTAGAAAGCCTAATAGCATACAGTTGACTACGATTAGGTTCTGATATGAACCTCTAGAATTTTTGTTATTAAAGGCTTCAAAGAAGGAGCATCTTCAATTGCCGTATTCCAAACAACTTCAGGATACTTAATTTTCAAGGAATCTGGCAAATTTTTTGTTGCTTCCCCAATGATCTCAAGAGCTCGTACACTGCATATATTGTTTTTTAT
>DATMYS010000074.1:0-3999 GCA_035560835.1 Methanosarcina sp. | reverse complement strand
TAAAATTTGTTAAATTATTCATCAAATGCAAAACTGGAATGTGATATCGATTTCAATTTAAACACTAAACATTTGGGTTTGAGTTTTTCCGCCGAAATCGATATCAGCAGCTCAAAATCCTTAACCGAATACAAATGCATTTATATTATATATTTTTCTAAACCATTTTTAAATTGAGGTGTACTTTCTGCTAGCTTTGCATTCCAGAAAATCATGGGAGCTTGAATACTCAAAGGTGAATTCGCAAATCCAGCTACTTTTAAATAGCATGAGTAGGCTTAACAGGTCAATTGCTTAAGTATACTGCAGAAATTTTCCTTTCTGAAAATTTCAAAAATCACTCTTTCAGGAAGACTATTATTCAAGAAGATTATTACATGCTAAGAAAATTATTACTATTCCCGGAAGATTATTACTATTCCAAGAAGACTATAAGTAAGGATTACAGATGAATTTTATCACATGCCCGAGATGCGGCAGAGAATGCTACAGGCTCTTTGATTCAGTTTGCAAGGACTGCTTTTTTGAGACTTTCAAACTGATCGAATTGCCCCATGTACTCCATATAAGGATATGTTCAGCTTGTGGAGCATACTTCCATAGAAGCCGGTGGGAAGATATTGGTAATATTGAAGACGTGGTGCTAAAGGCCGTAGAAGATGCTCTTTTTATCCACAGCGAAGCCGGAGACGTGGAAGTCTATCTTGAACCCAGAGAGATTACGCCTTATATATATATGGTAAGAGCTGAAGTCGATGCAGTGGTAAGAGAAGAGCCAGTGCACGCAGAAGCTGAGACCGAGGTAAGGATTCAGCGGACGGCTTGCGATATGTGCAGCAGGGAGTCCGGAGGATACTTTGAAGCGATTATCCAGATCAGGGCAGCAGGCAGGTTTCCTACTGAAGACGAGAATAAACGATGCATGGCTATCGCCAGGGAAGCTATGGAGAGCATGAGAAAAAAGGGTGACCGACTTGCGTTTATAAGCGAGGTTCTGGAGCAAAAGGAAGGGGTAGACCTTTACATGGGTTCCATGAATGCCAGCAGGCAGGTATGCCGGCTAATCACTTCCGAACTTGGAGGCAGCTTTTCCGAATCTCCTACCCTTGTGGGAATGAAAGATGGCAAGAACGTTTACAGGGTTACTTTTTCTGTGCGTCTTCCCGAATTCAGGCCAGGAGATGTAATAAGGTTCCGAGGAAAGATTATCCATATCAAGAGTTCAGGAAAAAAAGTTAACGGAATTTCCCTTGAGGACGGCTTAAGATTTCTTTCAACCCCTGAAGAATTAAAAGGAGCAGAGAAAATAGGCAATATGGGGGATACGGTTTTAACAGTGCTGGTTTCAATCGAAGACAATGCAATTCTGGTGCTTGACCCTGAAACGTATGAGACTGTTGCCATAAAGAAGCCTATGTCGTTCAGTGCAGAAGCAGGAAGCGAAATCCCTGTCCTGAAAACCCCATATGGAATCTTTGCGCTGGCGCATTCCGAGATTCCGCAGGCGAAATGAATGGTTCAGAAAGAGGAAACATGCAGAATATCCTTGTAATCGGATTTAGTACTCGGAATGTTGTCTGCTCTGCAAGCCGGGCTGGTTATACAGTTTGCTCTATAGATGCTTTCTGCGATCTCGACCTGCGGGAATGCGCCCATGCATCGGCATTTCTCGAATGCAGAACCGTACAGGAACTGCACCAACTTGAAGCTTCTTGGATAAAGGCTCAGATGGCTGAGTTTGGACTTGAGTTTGATGCTCTTGTTCCAGGCTCGGGACTGGAAATGCTTGACCATAACGATTTTTCCTGCCCTGTACTTGCCAGCAGTCCGGATGCCATACAGAAGGCCTCAGACAAACTTTATCTCTCAAAAAAGCTTGAAGCTCTTGGAATCCCTCACCCACGCTGCTACTCCCCGGAGGAACTGGATGCAATGGAATATCCGGTTATGATTAAGCCAGCCTCAGGTGGAGGAGGAATTTTCAACCGAATTGCCAGGAGCAAACAGGAGCTTTTAGCTATTCTTGAGGAATTAAATGGGCTGAACCCGGAGCTGACGGAAGATACAGTTATTATTCAGGAGTTTCTGGAAGGAACACCTTCAAGCGTTTCCTTGCTTTCTACAAAGAACGAAGCTCTGTCAGTGGCTGTTAATGAACAGCTTATAGGAATCCCCTGGCTTTCTCGGCTGCCCTTTGCTTATTGCGGGAATATAACTCCTTTCAGGACCGATCAAGCTGAGGAAATGGAAGCCATTGCTGAAGAACTGGTTCTTGAATTCAACCTCCTGGGCTCAAACGGAGTGGATTTCCTGGCTTCGAAAAAAGGGCCTGTAGTACTTGAAATAAACCCGAGGTTCCAGGGAAGTCTTGATACAGTCGAGAAGGCGATGAATATTAACCTTTTTGAGGCCCACGCTGGCTGCTTTAAAGGAGAACTTCCTGAAAAACCCGAAGCTAAAGGTTTTGCTGCACGAGGGGTAATCTACTCGGATCGAGAGCTTTTTATAGATCAAAAGCTCATGGAGCTCATTCTGAGGGAAAAAGGCGCTGACATTCCCTCCCTGGGGACTGTTGTAGAACCTGGTGGGCCTCTTACTTCCCTTTTCGCGTGTACCTCTACCATGGAAGAGGCAGTTATATCGCTTAAAAAAGGAGCAAACAGGATAAGGGCTTTTATTGAAAACCAGCCGAAAAGAAAAGGTGCTTGAGATTTGCCGAAAATGTATAAAAATTGAAGATTAAGAAAGTTCAATTTTTTGTCTAAAAAATGTTTCCGGAAAAGGGGAATGTAAATTTTAATACTGGTATGTCCAATTCATACTGGCATTTGCGAGGTGAACATGTTGGTTGATATAAATGACAAGGTAATTAGAGGATACCTCCTGAGCCTTGTAGGGGAAGAAGGGCTACAAATGATTGAAAAAATGCCTGAAGGCGAGGTTACGGATGAAGAAATTGCGGCAAAGACCGAGGTTCTGTTGAACACCGTGAGAAGAACGCTCTTCATATTAAATGAGAACAAATTTGCAATCTGTCGCAGGGAGAGAGACTCAAACAGTGGGTGGTTAACATACCTCTGGCGCCTGGATTTTTCTAACATAGAGCACCAGCTTATGAAGGAAAAGAAAAAATTGCTCCGTAACCTGAAGTCCCGTCTTGAGTTCGAAGAAAATAACGTTTTCTATATGTGCCCTCAGGGTTGTGTTCGCCTTCTTTTTGACGAAGCTACGGAAACCGAGTTTCTCTGCCCTATGTGTGGAGAGGACCTGGTATTCTACGACAACTCTCATTTTATTGATGTCCTGAAGAAACGTGTGGATGCTCTCAGTTCAGTGTAAGTGATCTGCCTTGACTACCCGAGCCGAAGCAATAAAGCTGCTTGAAGAATATGGATGTGCTCCAAATGTGATAGAACACTGTAAGGAAGTCGCATCGCTAGCAGTTGAGATTGCAAATAAAGCAAAAGCAGCAGGGCATAACGTAAATCCGGAATTGGTGGAAGTCGGGGCTCTTCTTCATGATTTTGGGAGGTGTAAAACTCATAAAATCGCTCATGCGATAGAAGGGTACAGGCTAGCCAGGAGCAAGGGAATCGAGCCCGAAATTTCCGAAATAATAAAAAGACATATCGGAGCAGGAATATCAAAAGAGGAGGCAAGGAGTTTAGGGCTTCCGGAGGACGATTATTTCCCACGAAGCCTTGAGGAAAAAATAGTTGCCCATGCCGATAACCTTGTTAAGGGAACGAGCAGGATTACTGTAGCTGAGAGAACTCAACTCATGCGTAAGCAAGAGGTACCCGAAAGTGTGATTCAGAGAGTAGATAAACTTGCTGAAGAGGTCGAAGGACTTTTTCTTTAAATTTTGAATTTTTCGGGATATCAGGAGATTTGAATCTCCTGTAGACGAAAAGAGATAAAATTATTTTGCCAAATCTTCCTTCGAATTTAAATATAGACGCGTTCAATAAAAAAGAGAAGGAAAACTTATATATAGCG
>DATMYS010000073.1:0-4357 GCA_035560835.1 Methanosarcina sp. | reverse complement strand
AAGTTAACGGATGAATAAACTGAACTATTGTATAGGAACTCAAAATTCCATATTATGTGCACTTTAAGTGCCTGGAAATTTCTTAAAACGGTTGAGTTGGGGTATTTCCCTTTTTGTTTTCAGATAGACCAGGGCAGAGCAAAACCCAACCCTCCGGAGAGATTGTTATGCTTGAAGATGAATATCAACTTGAATTTTTCAAAAATAATGGGTTCGTCCGGAAGCAGTGCCAGTCATGTGGCAAATTCTTCTGGACACGTGACCTTGACCGAAATACATGCGGAGATGCACCCTGCGATCCTTATACCTTTATAGGAAACCCTGTCTTTTCCAGGGAATTTGATATCTCCCAGATGCGTGAGTATTATCTTTCCTTTTTTGAGGAAAGAGGGCATACAAGGATCACCCGCTATCCTGTAGTTGCCCGCTGGAGGGATGACCTTTATCTTACCATTGCATCTATTGCAGACTTCCAGCCTTTCGTAACCTCAGGGCAGGTTCCCCCACCTGCAAATCCCCTCACGATTTCCCAGCCCTGCATTCGCCTGAACGACCTGGACTCGGTGGGCAGGAGCGGACGCCATCTTACAACCTTTGAGATGATGGCACATCACGCTTTCAATAAAAGGGATCACGAAATTTACTGGAAGGAACATACCCTGGAACTCTGTGATGAACTCCTTAATTCACTTAAGTTAGATCCCCTTGCTGTAAGTTACAAGGAAGAACCCTGGGCAGGCGGAGGAAATGCCGGCCCCTGTGTTGAGGTTCTTGTGCATGGGCTTGAGCTTGCTACCCTTGTTTTCATGGATCTAAAAGCCGACAAAAAAGGTGACATTCTCATCAAAAGTGAGACCTATTCGAAGATGGACAACTACATTGTGGATACAGGATACGGGCTCGAACGTTTTGTCTGGGCTTCAAAGGGATCCCCTACAATCTATGACGCACTTTTCCCTGGCATAGTGAACGAACTCATGGGGCTTGCAGGGCTTGAGCATGAACTGGACAACTCCGAATATACAAATATCCTGGCCCAGAATGCGCGGCTTGCAGGGTTTATGGATGTCAGTGAACAGGCAAACCTTCTGGAACTCAGGAAAAAGGTTGCTTCAAGCATCGGAATGACCGTGGAAAAACTTTCGGCTATAATGGAACCCGTAGAAAAGGTATATGCAATTACTGACCATACGCGCTGTCTGACTTTTATGCTTGGAGACGGGATTATTCCCTCCAACGTCAAGGCAGGGTACCTTGCAAGGCTTGTCCTCAGGCGGACTTTACGCATGATGGGTGACCTTGACATCCGTACCCCAATTTCCGAGATTATGGATATGCATATAAAGAATATGCCGGAGTATCCCAAGTTCAGGGAAAATTTCCCGGTCATACAGGATATCCTGGAATCTGAAGAAGAGAAGTTCCGTAATACAATGGAGAGAGGCCGCAGGATCATTCAGAAATCGGCATCTCATTTCAAGAAAACCGGGGAAAAGATTCCTTTATCCCAGTTAACTGAACTTTACGATTCACACGGAATCCCGCCAGAGATGGCAAAAGAAGTAGCATCCGAAATCGGAGTGGATGTAGAGTTCCCTGACAATTTCTATTCCATTATTGGTGAACTGCATAACAAGGCCGAGGAAAAGGAAGAAGAAGTAGTTCCCTTTGCAGACCGGCTTAAACACCTTCCGAAGACAAAGCGCAGCTTCTATGACGAGCCCACGCGCCTGGAATTTGAGGCTGTTGTACTGGATGTCTTTGACAACAATATAGTGCTGGATAGCACCTTCTTCTACGCTGAAGGCGGAGGGCAGCCTGCAGATATGGGAACAATCACTACCGGGTATGCAGTATACAGGGTTGTGGACGTTCAGGTCTACAACGGCGTAATAGTACACACTGTAGAGAACCCTGATGGGAGTCTTGATATCCGCAAGGGTGACATTGTAAATGGTAAAGTGGATGAAAAGCGCAGGATGACTCTTGCCAGACACCACACAGCAACCCATATCGTAAACGATGCGGCCAGGAAAGTCCTTGGAAAACACATCTGGCAGGCCGGTGCCCAGAAGTTTGAGGATCATTCGAGGCTTGACCTTTCGCATTATAAGCATATCTCCCCTGAAGAACTGAAGCAGATAGAGCTTCTAGCAAACCGTATAGTTATGGAAAACAAGCGTGTTATTACAGAGTGGATGCCAAGGACTGAAGCCGAGCAAGAATACGGCTTTGGGCTCTATCAGGGTGGAGTGCCTCCTGGAGAAAAGATAAGGATTGTAAAGGTCGGAGACGATGTTGAGGCCTGTGCAGGTACGCACTGCATCAGTACAGGAGTTATCGGCCCGATCAAAATCCTGAAGACCGAGAGGATTCAGGACGGAGTAGAGAGAGTTGAGTTTGCAGCAGGGGTTGCAGCCGTACGTGCCATGCAAAGGGTAGATTCTCTCCTGGTCGATTCTGCAAAGACTCTGAGTGTGCCTCCAGAACAGCTTCCGGCAAGTGTTGAGCGTTTCTTTGGGGAATGGAAAGACCTTAAAAAAGAAAACGAGAAACTCAAGGAAGAACTTGCCCGCGCCAGGGTTTACAGGCTGCTGGGAGAGGCCTCTGAGGTTGCAGGCCTCAAGGTTATTGCTGAATTCGTTCCCGGCGCTGATTCTCTTGAACTCCAGAAAATCGCTACCGAATTCCTAAAACGTGAAGATGTGGTAGTTCTTCTTGCAAGTGATGTCGAAGGAGTTAAACTCGTGGCATCTGCCGGGCAAAAAGCCTTGAGCTGTGGAATCAGTGCAGGTAGCCTTGTCCGCGAGATGTCGAAGCTTGTAAGCGGAGGTGGAGGCGGAAAGCCTGCCCTTGCTATGGGCGGTGGAACTGATCCATCAAAAATTCAGGATGCGCTTGCCCGTGGGCTTGAACTTGTGAAAGAAGCCTGCAAGTAAGCCTGAAAGAAGGAAGAATACAGGTGTAAGCATGGAAAAAGGAAAAGTCTACAGGTAAGTCTGAAGATGCCGGGTATTTAATTCCCAGCATTTCATTTTTATCTTTCTCTTTTCTCTTTTATTCTTTCCTTTTTTCCTTTTTTGATCTTTTTAAACTTTTGACCAGATCTATGTCTCTTTCAAACTTTTCCAGCCATTGCCAGCCCTTTTAATCGTTAAATATAACTTCGCAAAGGATTGCAGTTCCGTCTTTTACAAAGAGATGCACGGTTTTATTCCCTTCGAGATCTTTTTCAACCTCGTTTCGGACTTCCCAGTATTCTTCGGGCTTCACACCTGCTCTGAGCACAACATTCCCGATATTCTGGCCTTTCAAGAATTTATTGATCTCTTTTGGTTCAAAGGGGCAGACTCTCAGTACAAGGTAATGATTTTTGATCATGGACTGCTTTATCAGGGCGTCCGAGGTCAATAAAAGCCTTTTTCTGTCAACCCTGAAAAGCTCAAAACCCCCCATAAGAGGCCCTGCCATCTGCATCATAGATTCTACAAGTTCAGGCAGCAGCCCGGCTGCAACTACCGATGGCTCAGGCTCGTAGGCGTTAAGTTTCATTTTGTCAGTTTCCCTTACCTTCGGGAGTCCATATTTTGGAACCAGCCCTTCGCCTGCAGGCAGAGCTACAGCCATGCGGTCATACTGCTTCAGCCCTCCGAAGTAAAGGGTAAGGCGGTTGAGCTGCCCGTCCAGCGAGATATATTCTTTTTCGCAGTCAAAAGGAATCCTTTCAGGCGGCATCTGGGGCGGAGCTTCAAAGGCAAAATTTCTGGTTTTTTCACCATAAGCAGCCAGCACATTCGGAATGCCAGGCTCAAGGCTTGAGACTTGCCTCTCGTTTTCTTCGGGCGGGCGGAAGGGATCAGAAAATATTACATCAACAACCGGGATCTGCTCTATGACTTTCGGGTCAAGGGCGTCTCCGCAAATGAATTTCACGTTGTCAAGCCCGTACATTGCGCAGTTCTGTTTTGCATACTCGATTTTTTTGGGGTCTATTTCCACTGCATATACGAACTCGCACTGCTGGGCAAAAAAGACAGTCTGCCCTCCTATCCCGCAGCTTATGTCAGCCAGAACCTTAGATCTCAAACGCTGCGCCCTGTAGCGGGCAATGGGCTCAGGGGTCGCAAAGCGAAGGCTTTCCTTATCCCCATGCAGGGGCTTCTCAAATTGTTTTCTCCGTGCCACGTCGATCAGGAGTAGTAAATAGTTTATGGGATTTAAAGGCGACTGAAAAAAGAAGAATGCAGAGCTTCTCTGCAAGCACTCGCTCGGCTGATCCGCTTTATGGTCAAAACGAAGGCTAGCTAAAAGCGCAGATGTTATTACTTTACTTTTATTCCACTTCGGAAATAATCAC
>DATMYS010000072.1:0-5182 GCA_035560835.1 Methanosarcina sp. | reverse complement strand
TATTTACACTTTACTAGATTGTCAGAAAAATACCTGTCAATACCAGACAACTCAAATCTCACCTAACAACGGTACAGAAAACCTTCTCTCAGTTATATAATTGAGGAAAAACCTGGAATATGCAGAGAAAAATGTGCCCATAATTTAGTCCTTTTAAGAGATGAAAGTGCAAAGAAAAGGACAGAATCTCCAAAAAAGGCAGTGGGAAAACTAATTACAGGCCAAGAGGATCTGAGTTCAAAGACCTAATAGACTCAGTTGCAGAAAGAAGATACATCATAAAAATAGCCAATGGAGCTCAAATAGCCTGTTATTCTCGGAATAGAGACTACTTAAACCCTCATTTATTTGAAAATCCTATCAAACCCTTTTAGGGAATCATGGGCCAAATGATTTCACTAAGAAAATGAATAGGGCATTAAAAGGTGATTTTTATACCTCTATTTGGTTGATTGGTAAAGTGAAGTAGAAGGTCGCACCTTTCTCCAGTTCGGATTCTACCCATATATGTCCACCATGTCGCTCTACGATTTTCTTACAAATTGCAAGCCCTATTCCTGTTCCTGGGTATTCTTCCTTTTTATAAAGCCGTTTGAAAACCTCAAAGATTTTCTCCGAATATTTGGGATCAATTCCAATTCCGTTATCCTGTACTGAAAATAACCATTCTTCCGCTTTTCTCTCAGCTGAAATATAGATTTTTGGTGCTTTTTCACCGTGGAATTTTATCCCGTTGGCGATCAGGTTCTGAAATAACTGAGCTAGCTGGGTGTTATCTACCATTACTTCAGGTAAAGGATCACAGGTGACAGTAGCTTTATTCTGTTTAATATATAGATCTAAATTGGATAGTACCTGATTCAAAATGAGTTCAGAATCCGTAGGTTCAGGTTCTCTTGCTCTTGTAGTCACTCGAGAAAACTCTAAAAGATCATTTATCAGGACTTGCATACGGGAAGCCCCGTCGACTGCAAAATAGATGTATTTATCAGCTTTTTCGTCAAGTTTACCCTGATATCTCCTTTGTAAAAGCTGCAAATAGCTTGATATCATCCTCAAGGGCTCTTGTAAATCATGAGATGAAACGTATGCAAACTGTTCTAATTCATCGTTTGAACGTTGAAGTTCTTCTAATTTCAATTTTAAGATTTCTTCTGCTTTTTTGCGCTCGGTGACATCTCTAATTATCATTGCTGTCTTTACAATACCGTTCTTATCGTGGAAGAATGCACTCGACATCTCACCTGGAAAGATTGTACCGTCTTTCCGCCTGTAATTTAGTTCCCCCTGGAATTTGCCTGTTCTGGCTCTCTCCTCCAGGGCAAATTGTAGTCTAGGGTCGGATGTATCTACAACCCCATCCCTTCCAGCTTTGATGACCTCTTTCTCGGTCATCCCGAAGATCCGGCATGCTTCGGGATTAGCTGCATAAATGGTTCCATCTGGTGAAGTAAGAAGAACGGCATCAATGCTGCTTTCGAAGAAAGTCCTGTACTTCTCCTCACTTTCTAGCAGATCTTCCTCTGCCTTTTTACGCTCGGTGATGTCAATATCCATCTCAAGAATCAATTGCGAACCGTCAACATCAGTGAACGGGAAATTGTAAATATCAAGCACGCTTCCGTCCTGAGTGGTGACTTCCCAATGGTGAGGCTTATCTGTTTCAAGTACTTTATATGCCTCACAGAACTCACAGGGCTTGGTGAGCCCAAAACAAAGTTCATGACAGTGCTGATTCTCACTATATTCGCCGAACTTCTCACGGAAGCTACGGTTGGTGAAAACGTAATGGTGGTCAGGTGTTAATAAGCATATCATTGTTGGTAGCGTATCCAGCACATCAAAGAGCCGCCGCCGTTCAACCTCGACAGCTTCGTCAACTTTACGACGTGCTTCACTCTCCAGTAGCGCCTCTTCAGCCTGCTTGCGTTCGGTGATGTCGTTCCAGGCGACGATTCCACCGGTAATATTTCCTTCAGCATCTCGAATTGGGGCAGCATTACACAGCAGGGATAGCTTCTCTCCAAATGTGTTCAACTGGACTAACTCGACGTCCCTGACTACTTCACCTTTTTGGATTGTTCTGGCAAGCGGTACATCATCGATTGCCATGGGGGTTATCCCATCAGGTTGATACACCACCCATTGATTAATTACCTCCCCGACAGACTTGTCGGCATGAGCGCCACCCAGTAGTCTCTCACCGTGTCGGCTGACCATATGCAGTCGACCTGACGCGTCGGCTATGCTAATGCCCACAGGCACGTACTCCATCAGAGCTGCGAGCAACCGATCACCTTCCTCTGCCTTCATCAACGCATTCCGTAGATTTTCTTCAGCTCGCTTGCGCTCGATAGCCACGGATACCTGGTCGGCTACTGTGCTCATAAGGACAAGCTCGTCTTCCGTAAAGCCCTTCTTGCTCCTCGTACCAAAGGAAAGTGTGCCTACTGTATGATTTCCAATATGAAGCGGCTGGCAGGAATATGCCTGAATCCCCATCGACCGCACAAGATCAGCCCGCTTATCCTCGTTATTCTGTACATCTTCGGAGACGATACGGCAACCCTCAAGGGCCACACAACCACAGATTGACACCCCTTTATCCAGCCATTCAATCTCTTTAGCTGTCTCAGTGTTTATCCCGGCGTAAGCGTTGAGATGGAGCCTGCCCTGAGCCTCGTCGAAGACGTAATTAAAGAATACATTACAGTTCAGGTGGTGCATCACGTTCTCGGCGATGATCTGGATCATTTTCTCGGGGTCTTTGCTAGAAAGGAGAAGGGCATTAGCTTCGCTCAGTAGCTTAAAGCGTTTCTCGCTCTCTCGCAACACCTCCTCAGATCGTTTACGCTCGGTGATGTCGCGCACGATAGCCCACATCGAGATCGGTTGACCCGCTGCGTCGATCGAGAGCATGGCTCGCAGTTCCAATGGAATGATCGTTCCATCCTTCAGACGATACTCCTTCTCGTAAACATCGGAGTATCCGCGCGGGATGATCTGTTCCCTGACAATTCGATCTTCGACAGCATGCCAGCGCTCGGGAGTCAGTTTCTGATAAGTTAGTGTACGCAGTTCTTCGGGTGAGTATCCGAGCATCTGGCAATAGATATTGTTGAAGTCAATAATTCGCCCATCCATGCTGACCCGCACAAAGGCGTCACGTAAGTTGTCGTGCAACAATCGATAGCGTGCTTCAGATTGGCGTAGTGCCTCATTTGCTTCCTGGAGTTCTTGAGATTGAACTTGCAATTCCTCAGATTTCACCTGAAGATTTTCATATGCCTGCCGTAACGCCTCTTCGACTTGTTTGTATTTCGTCGTTTCACGTAACGAAAGAACCAGACCCGTTACGGTTCCGCAGACATCCTTGACCGGCGCAAAGCTCCAGTCCCAATAGGTGATTCCGCGTTCGGGCTGATCAGGATAGACAAATGGCTTGTCCTTGTAGAAGACCCCTTTACCGGCGTCTCGGACCTGCTGGAAAATCGCTTCATTTTCCTCATGGGGATACAGAGCAAAATGGTTTTTCCCGACCATATCTTCCGGCTTCATATTGCACGTTTCGGCATAAGCGGAGTTGACCCATACAAAGTTGAATTGAGGATCTAGAAAGACCAGCATAACGTCAGTGGTCTGCATGATACTCTCAAGTAAGTTCCGTTCTCGTTGCAGGGCTTCTTCGATCTGCTTACGCTCGGTAATATCTTCTATTAGGGCAAGACTAGAAGCCTCACTATAGCTTCCTAGAAAATTAGTACCAATAAGTCTTATCCAGATTATCTGGCCATCTTTACGAATGTAGCGTTTCTCGATTTCGTAATAATCGCGTTTACCGGCCATTAACTCTAAAATTAAAGGCATTTCAATGTTCAGATCGTCCGGATAAGTGAATTCTGAAAAGAACTTATTTCGAAGTTCTTCCTTTTCATAACCTAGCATGCGTTCTACTGCAGGATTGCTTTGTATTACTCGCCCTTCTAGATCCCCTACTATAATACCCATTTTAGAACGCTCGAAAATAGAGCGGAAATTTTTCTCACTTATATCCAAAACCTCTTCTGCTCGCTTTCGGTCAGTAACATCTCTCCAGAATACAGAAATACCTGATCCAGACGGATAGATGCTTATCCAATACCATTTTTCCAGGACTAGACTTTTGATCTCGAAATTAGCTGGCAGCCGAGTTTCCATGACCTCCCTATACATTTCCTCAAACTTGCTATTAACCATATAAGGAAATTTTTCCCAAATGCATTCCCCTATTAACTCTTCAGACTCGAAATTACCATTACGTGCAGCACTCTGGTTGATATATGTGAACCGCCACTCCTTGTTCAGCTCAAAAAATCCATCTTGAATACTGCTCAATAAATCGTTAAGATGTTGTTCGCTTCTTATTAAAGCGGTTTCCATCTGTTTGCGCTCAGTAACATCCTGGGCAGTACCGATTAGCCTCACCGGCCTGCCGTTATCATATATCGTTATCGCTTCGGCATGGATGAACCGTTTTTTACTGTTAGGCAAAACCACCTGATAGTCGATATTACACGGTACATTTCTCTTGATTGTCTCGTCCAACGCATCCAGAACCCTCTGCTTATCTTCCGGGATAAGGAGATCTATGTACTGCTGGAAGAATGTATTCAGGTCAGGTGTGAGGCCGAAAATGCGATACAACTCGTCAGAACCGGTCACCAAATTACTAGCCAGATTCCACTCCCAATTGCCCATATGAGCGATTTCCTGGGCTTTTTTCAGGTCGGACTCACTTTTTCGCAGTTTTTCTTCAATCTCTTTCTGCTCACTTATATCGAATCCATAAATGTTTACACATTCTTCTTCGGGTAACGGGTGAAACGAGACCGAATATATCCTTTTTCCCACATTAAGTTCCATTATTTCGGAGTCATTCTGGGAAATTACTCTCCGTGTAACGTTTTCGAAATATAGAGGTATCTTTTCTCCAACCCTCACGCTCCACGCTTGCAGTATGGGCTTACCAGCCTCATTTGAGTAAATAAGTGTTCCATTATTTGCCACACTAAGCACAGGATTTGGGTTTTTTGCAGGAAATTGCTCCATTTTTGTTCTCATATTTCCCTTCAGGCTCCTTTTTTGATGGCAATAGGCTTACATTCGATGACCGTTAAGAATTATTCTTAACTGTATATTAGTC
>DATMYS010000071.1:0-2130 GCA_035560835.1 Methanosarcina sp. | reverse complement strand
GGGACTTTACCCTCTTCAACCTGGGGAATAGGAGCTACTGAGGATTTCTCGCAGGTCGGAGCTCCGCCTGTCAGGAAATCGATTGGAATCTCCGCAACGATCTCCCCTTTGAATTCAACCGTATAATTTTTCTTCTCTGTCAAGTACCCAACTACAGCTCCATTAAGGTCATACTTTGCCACCAGAGCAAGTACGGCATCAACGTCTTCAGTAGCTACTTCAAAGACCATGCGTTCCTGAGATTCTGCAAGCAGGATTTCATACGCGTTCATATTGGGTTCTCTCTGGGGCACTGAATCTGCAATAATATGGGCTCCAAGTCCTCCCTTTGCAGCCAGTTCCGAGCTTGCTCCTCCAAGCCCCGCGGCTCCGAGGTCTTTACAGGATTTTACATATCCCTTCTCCATGGCTTCCAGCGTCATTTCGATTACAAGCTTTTCGGTATATGGGTCTCCCACCTGAACGCTTGGGCGGTCTTCGGCTTCGGCTGATTCGGAAAGATCCCTAGAGGCAAAGGAAGCCCCTCCAAGTCCGTCTCTTCCTGTACTGGAACCTGCAAGCACAAGCATGTTTCCGGCTTTCTGGGAGCGGGCAGTTATGACCTCTTCCTCTCTGCAGAGCCCTACTGCAACCACATTTACAAGAGGATTTCCACTGTACTTTCTATCAAAGAAAGTCTCGCCATTGACCACAGGCACTCCTATGCAGTTTCCATACCCTGCAATTCCCTTAATTATCTGCTCAAAGAGAAACATATTTTTTGGAGTGTCTAGAGGCCCGAAATAGAGAGGGTCCATGAGGGCTATCGGACGGGCTCCCATGGAGATTATATCCCTTACGATGCCTCCTATACCTGTAGCAGCTCCATTGTAGGGATCGACATATGAAGGATGATTATGACTTTCCATGCCTATGGCAAGCACGTATCCATCTTCGAATTTTATAATTGCAGCATCGTCCCCCGGGCCGATAATTACATTTTCGCCCGTACTAGTAAAAGTTTTCAGGAGAGGAGCACTTGAGCGGTAAGAACAGTGTTCGCTCCATAAATTTAAAAAGCAGCCCTGTTCTACCAGGGTGGGCTCTCGCCCGAGTTCTTTTTTAATGATCTTAAGGTCTTCTTCAGGTAACATTGCCTTGCCTCTGATACTTAGTCCTTTTTTGGATGCCGAAGCTCTGGTTTTTCTTAATAGATTATTGATTATTCCCTTAAATTCAAGATTTTCAGTATTAGCGTTAACAGTTTATGCCGACATAAAGGGATAAGGATTAATAAATATTTCTAACGCCCGAGTTCCGCCTCCCGAGTCCCGTCTCGGGAGGACAGTGCCCTTTTCGCTACCCGAATTTCGCTTCGCTCAAGAGGGCAGAATTATAATGAAGATATCTAGCTGAGAATATAGTAGGGCAAATTTATGTTCAAAAGAAACTGATTTTTAACTTCTCAGAGACTGATTTTCCCGAATTTAGTTTTGAGTCATATAGCAAGCCTTTTTAAAAAAGGCTTGAGCGAAAACCCCTGGCAACGTTGGGTTGATGAGAAACTTATCCCCAAACCCTATCGGCGTGATCACAACCCTTTTGCAAAAAGGCTTGACCGAAAAGTCCCTGACAGCGCAGCATGAACAACCGGCGTCACGGTTTCAGGTAAACGTTTGTATTCAAGAGGACTAAATAATAATGAAGATACTTGCTGAACCAAGAGAGCTGAACTTTGATTATGAAAAATGGTTTTGGAATTTTTACTGGTTAAGAATAAGATTGTTTTTAGAACGAGGGACGAATAAAAAAGGATTTGAAATAAAGTGGATAAAAGAAATTTAAGATTAGATTTGCTGAATCATTTTCTCCACTTTTACTCCGGATTCGGTCAGAGTGTACATTTCATCTTTTTTTGTAATTAACTCCTTCTGTTCAAGTTCTTCGAGAGTTTTTACAATGGTGGGATGTGCAACTCTCAGGGTTTTTGATACTCTTTTCTCTTCCATTTCTCCTTTTGAGGAAAGTAAGGAGAGCACTTTTTGTCTTATATTATTTCCGTTTACAAAACCTATTAAATCGTTCAATTCGTTCATCAGGTGCCCCCGAATTTATTAGTGTACCTACTAATATTATACTGCTATATTTATA
>DATMYS010000070.1:0-6966 GCA_035560835.1 Methanosarcina sp. | reverse complement strand
AACATGCTGTACATAATAAAAAATTTTACTTTGAATTTTAACAGATAATCCTTGATAACAGACCATCTTTGATTAACATACAATTTTTCACAAAAGGATGAGTTAAATCGCACATATTGGATTAGCAGACAGTCTCGATTAACAGACAAGCTATGAGAATAACAAAGTAAAAGAAAAACTTGAAGGATAAAGAACAAATTAAACATAAACAATAAAAGAGAAAAGAATAAATTACCAAAGGATAAAATTACATAATAACAAAAGACAATGAAAAATACACGGAGGGTTTGGGATAGAAGAAGAGTCTAATGAAAACTTGCTCTGTATATGCTTTTCGGAAGAGCAGCTCGCCGAAATAAAGAAATATGCAGACATCAGTGGGATGGAAGTTGAAGAATTTATAAAGAGCGTTTGCCTGATTCACTGTCTCCAGCAAATGGAATGCCTTTACGGGGAAAAGACAGAAGCGCCTGAGGTCGCAGGAGGCGCTGCAAAATCGGAAAATGGAGTAGAAATAGAGTCAAGGAAAGTTGAGTTTAAAGGTCAAAAGCTAGGCCCAAGCTCAAAAGAACAGCCTGCTTCAACCTCAAAAGATCTACTTGATGGGCCACTCATTCTGGACCAGCAGTGTATTATGGATCTATTTGCGATTAAACGAGAGTTCGGCAATATTTCAAATAACAAAATTATCACTATCGCCCTGAAACTGGGTTTGAACCAGCTCAGTGTAGCCCTTGGCCTACTAAAAAATAAACTGAAAGAATGAGTAAGCGTGGGAAAAAGGGGAAGGATTAATATAAACGATCCTTTCCAGAAAGTTTTTCTGCGGTTGCAGTTCATTAATTCTTACTGTTAGACTTGCTGTCAAAACTTACTGTTAAGTTTTGGTGTCAGATCTTGTTGTTAAGTTTTGGTGTCAAGTCTTACTGTTAAATTTTTGTGTCAAATCTTACTGTCCTTGCTGTCAGGATTTTCAAGTTTACCCTTATACCATTCCAGAAAACTGTCAATGGCCCTGCGACGGTGGGAAACTTTATTTTTCTCAACGTCACCTAGCTCCCCAAAGGTCATGCCCTGATACTCGAAAATAGGGTCGTAACCAAAGCCACCTGTGCCTCTTTCTTCATACGCGATTTTTCCTTCAACTATACCTGGGAAAACCAGAGGCTCTTTTCCGGGCTCGCAATATCCGATAATGGTCTTAAAATACGCTGTCCTGTCAGTTTCCCCTTCCATGAGCTTAAGCACTTTCGGGTTCCCGAGTCTGTCCTCTACGAAACGGGAATACGGGCCTGGAAAGCCATTTAAGGCTTTTATGAAAATCCCGGAATCGTCTACCATTACAGGCATGTTCAGTTTGTTTGCAACATGCTGCGCCCCATAGGCCGCAATGGGCTCAAGGTCGTCCTCCTGAAGTTCGGGGTAGCCGTTTTTGTCCTGGATTACTTCAATTCCGAAAGTCTTAAGTATGTCCCTTACCTCGGCAAATTTGCCTTTATTTCCCGTAACAAACACGATTTTATGCATAACGAGCCCTCTTTTTAATCTCTTCAACGCGCTTGAGTACATCCTCTGAATCTATAAAAGTTCTCTGGTATCCTTTTTTGAAAGCTGCGATAAGGGCCTCGTGGTTGCGGTGAGTACTCTCAAAGGTCTGGAAAAGTACATGGACATCTACCCCTCTGGCCTCAAGTCCTTTATCGAAATACGCAAGCCCGAAGTCAAGGAGATAAAGTCTCTCGCCTGCAAGCAGGAGATTTGAGGTAGTAAGGTCCCCATGTATTATACCCGCACTGTGGAGTTTCCCTACAAGTTCTCCTACTTTTTCAGAAATATCAGGATTAACCAGGTATTTTATGGGAACTCCATCGATATACTGCATCTTGAGCTTGAAATCTTCCACATCATAGATAATTGGCGTAGAAACTCCATTACGCCGGGCTTCAGACATCAGGCGGACTTCTGTCCGGTTTCTTTCGGTTCTAATCCTTTCATCGATCTCTTTATGCCTGTAAGCCTTCGGGACTCTTTCCTTAACAAGTACTTCCTTTCCTTCAGGACCTTCTTCCAGGTAAACAACAGCTTCGGCTCCGTTATCCAGCATTTCACCAAGTTTGAGAGAAGTTCCGGGGGAGATCTCAGGAACCTTTTTCATCTTTTCTTCCCGGATCCAGGTCACTGTTACGTCATCAGTCCGGTAACTGGGGTTTACGCGAGAATCTTCAAGGGAAAGGGTGTTTCCGGATTTATACATAAGAAGTCCGGTATATGCGATCATTGTCCCGTTATCTCCCATAAAGCGTTTTTCGGGCACATAGAACTTCGCGTCTCTGGCTTCGCACATATCGTTTAACATTTCTCGGAGTCTTGTGTTTGCCCCAACTCCTCCTGCCAACAAGACCTCTTTTTTTCCGGTATGAGCAAGGGCTCGCTCTGCAACCTCAACAACCATTGCAAAAGCCGTTTCCTGATAAGAATAGCAGACATCTTCAAGAGGAGCTTTTTTCAGGGCTTCGCTGGCTGCCGTGGAAAGTCCTGAAAAGGAAAGATCCATGCCTTTTATCACATAGGGAAGATGGATATATTTCTTTGCGTTTTTTGCATATGCTTCAATCTTTGGCCCTCCTGGATGCGGCAGGCCAGCCCCCCGCGCAAACTTATCAAGGGCATTTCCAAGCCCTATATCCAGGGTTTCACCAAAGATTCTATATCGCCCTCCCATATAGGAAATAACCTGAGAATTGGCTCCGCTTACGTAAAGAACGACAGGGTCCGTTGCAGGCGTTCTCCATATCCCGATTTCGATATGGGCGATGCAGTGGTTGACTCCAATAAGGGGAACTCCAAGAGATATGGAAAGCATTCTAGCTGCCGTTGCAACAGTTCTCAGGCATGGCCCAAGTCCAGGCCCCTGGGAGAAAGCTATTCCGTCAATCTGTGAAGGCTCGACTTCTTTTTCTTTTGCCTCTGCAAGAAGCCTCTTTATAACGCTGGCTGCATACTTTGCATGATGTTGGGCTGCTTCCCTGGGGTGAATCCCTCCGGCTGTGGGTTTGTAGGTCTCTGTGACCTCGGCAATAATCTCTGTCTCGGTCACGATTGCAGCACTCAGGTTCCAGGCAGTGCCCTCGATTCCAAGGATGAACGTGTTTTTCAAGGCTTACGGTCTCCTTTCAGTCCTTTTTGCTGTCACTGCCTTCGATAATACAGGAGAGAACTTATATACGTTTGCATCCCGAATTGTGCCTCGGGAGTACGCGGTCCGTTTCACTCGCTTCGCTCGCTCAAGCGGACTAATTCACGGGACAGAAATTTCCGTGTCTTTCCGTGGTTATAGAAAAATGAAGTGGATAACTTACGCTCATTTCCGAAGTGTTGAAGTAGAATTATAAAGTTTAGAAATATCTGTTGTTGAAAATCGCATTCAAACTTGATATTTCTCTTTTTGGCTTGGCTACATTTTAATTGAGTAATTATTTTTTACTTGTTAAATGAAATATCAAAATTTTATTTTTTCCAGAACTTTAAAAATTCCCAAGCTTTCGAACACTTTCTTCCATAGGTTCGGGAGAGAACAGGCTTCTCTCAAGCTTTTCACCAAATTCCTCGAGTATTGATGCAGGAATATCGAGATCAGGGTATGGAGGAGTAAGAGGTTCAAGATCTTCTTCGTTCGGCATGCCTTGCCTGAACCCGGGTAGGAGCAGGATAGAAACCAAAAATAGGATAAGGATCATGTACTCTCTGCCGTAAATCGGCCATAAAACATTCCCTGTGAGAGAAAAAAGGTGATTTATATTGGATGCAGACCAGGAGATAATTGGAAGGGATAGCGCTGCCGGATGGGAAAGCAGAAGACTGAATATAAAAATGAAAATTAACCCGAAACTCAGCTTTTTAATCAGGCGGTTTGTCCCTGCATCAAGCCACCATTCCCACCAGGCAGGTTTCAGAGGGCCTGTACGAAGATTTTTCAGTAGCAAGGCTGCAGGCTTTTTAACTTCGGCTGGAGGATCCAGTCTCAGGCATTCATCAAGTCTATCGGCGGCTTTTCGGAAGTAGCGCGCCCGGCAGTAAAAAAGCCCCAGAAAATAAAGGGCATAAGCTTTCAGTTCATTATCTTCGGACCTTTGCCGGATGGCTGCTTTTTCAAGTTTTCCTGCAGCTGCAAGGAGCATATGCCTAAAACGTGCACTATTTTCCTCAAAAGACGCTTCCGCATACATATACCTCGCGTACACATCCCAGAGCAACAGTCTCTGGTCTTCCGAATCCATGGCAAGAGCTCGCCTGAAAGACTCAAGTGCTTCCTCACAGGCCTGCTCTTCAAGTTCTACCCGACCTTTCAGGTTTCTTGAGAATGCACTCTCAGGGGCTTCTGCAATCGAAGATTCGAGTTCTTTTAATGCACCCCTGCCGTTTCCGAGCCTGAAGTAAAGCTCTGCAAGCCCGTTTCTTGCGTGAGAATTTTTTGGATTTGTATCGATTGCTTTCCTGTATGCCTTGAGTGCTCTTTCGAAATCTTCCAGCCTGAAACGGGCAAAGCCCAGCAGACAAGAAGGCAAATCCGAGTTAATCTCGTCAGTTGTCAGTTCTTCAAGGACTGAAATGGCTTTCTCAAATTCCTGCAGCCTTATGAGGGCAAAAGCTTTCATGACTGAAGCCTGGGTGTTTTGAGGGTCGAGGGTAAGAATTCCATCAAACACTTCCAGGGCTTTTTCCCATTCTCCACAGTGCGCAAAAACCAGGCCTTTTCCGGAACATGCAATTATCTCAGCTTCGGAAAGTTTCCTGGAGCTTTCAAAAGCGTTTAAAGCATCCTCATACCTGCCAAGAGCGTCCAGAGCAAGCCCCTTGGCATTCCAGAGAAGATCCAGCCTGGAATTTTGTTCAGCAGGGCTCAAAATCCCAGGCACTTTGTACTTCCCACTTTTCATGTATTTCTCTGCTCTTGCGGCTGTATAAAGAACCTCTTCGGCTTCTTCGAGCATTTCCAGGGCGTCTTCATATTTTTTCAGGCAGATAAGAGTAATTCCTTTGCAAATTAGGGAAAAAGAGCTTTCAGATTCCTTTTTTGTGGCATTGTCAAAAGCTTTAAGAGCTTCCCCATACTCTCCAAGCTCGGCAAAAGCAAATCCCCGGGATTCCCAGTTCTCATCTCCAATTTCTCCTTCAGGAAGCCCCCCAGACAATTCCAGATATTTTTTAAAAGCTGTCTGGAGCTGACTTTCAAGAACCCCCCCAAAATCTGTCTCCTGATGCTTAAGCCGGGAGAGAGTGATTCCCCTGTTATATCGGGCAGGCAAACTCTCATAGTCAAGTTCGAGGAGCGTTTCATAGGCTTCAAGAGCTTCCCTGTATCTTCCAAGCTTATAGAGTGCATTTCCCCTTCCACTCCACGCAAAAAGGCTTTCGGAATCAAGCATGAGAGCCTCTTCAAAGCTCTCAAGAGCTCTTGAATAATCTCCAAGTTTATAATATACCTCTCCAAGGCCGCTCAAAGTGCTGCAATACTCAGTTCCAGAAGAGAGGGACTTTTCATAAGCCTGTAAAGCTTCGTAAGGCCTCTGCATAGCAAGAAAACAGTTGCCTATTCCTCTCCATACATCTGGACTCGAAGGCTCGGCTTCAAGGACTTTCCTGAAAGCGTCAAGGGACTCATGGTATCTTCCAAGTGCCAGAAGGGCTTTCCCTTTGCCTGATTTCGCTTCCATAAGAGAATTGTCCAGCTCAAGTGCATTTTCAAAAACGTTAAGAGCTTCCAGGGGCCTGCCAAGCTGTCCGAGAAGCCTGCCCCTTTCGAGCCTGTTTTTTGAGTTTCCGGGCTCAAGGATAAGGCTTTTTTCGAAAGCTGAAAGTGCTTCCTCTTTCCTTCCCAAACATTCGAGAATTCTGCCCTGGATTTCCCAGGCGACAGCAGACGCAGGTTCGAGTTCAAGAGCCTTTTCACAGGTTCTCAAAGCTTCTCTCCTTCTGCCAAGGGCAAGGTATGCTTTTGCCTCGCCTTCCAATGCCCCTGAATGCGAAGGTTCCAGCTTCAGGGTTTTTCCATAAGCATCAAGTGCTTCTTCATTTCTCCCAAGCACGGAAAGGGTTATTCCTCTATAATACCAGGCTTTGAGGTTTTCAGGATTTAACTCGGCTGCTCTGGTGAAAGCCTCAAGTGCTTCTTCATCTCTTGAGAGCTGTTTTAAAGCAAGCCCACTGTAGTATAAGGCACCTATGTGCTTTTCATCTCTCCCAAGAACGCCGTTAAAAGCCTCAAGCGCCTGTTCTGGAAGGTTCAGGTACCCGAAGGTAAGCCCTTTGAGGTATCGGGCAGGAATATTGTCAGGGTCAAAATTAAGTGCCTTTTCAAAAGCCTGCAGGGCTTCTTCCGGGCGGTCCAGGTAACGAAGTATATTTCCCCTGTACTGCCAGGAGACGCTATCCTCAGGATTTACCTCAAGTACGGCATCAAAAGCCTCAAGCGCCTTCTCAAAATTTTTCTCTGCACCTATCTGGTTTTTCAAGTTCAAAAGAGCAAGAGCTTTACTGTACCAGGCTCTGGCATAAAGAGAATTCATAAGCCCTCGGAATCTTTGGGTAAAATTTAGTTAATTTAAATCATTTAATTATATACGATGCCTATTATAAATATGGGTGCAGAAGATAATTACTGATTTATTGGTGAGATGATCTCAAAACTTTAAATTGCTTTTCAAATACCGAGTTAAGAATAATTAATGAGCTTTTATTGCGGAAAATAGGTCTGAAACTCTCATCGATTTAAGGATAAAAATTTTTTGGGTAAGCTCTTTAGTATGCAGTTTTCCCAAAAAGAGGTATTTTTTAGGAGTTCACAGCTTTAATATTTAGTTCTAAAAGCTTTGCAATTTTTTCGATTTTGCGGTAAAATCTGTGTATTGAAATAGCAAATAAAAATTAGCAGAACTCCACAAAATGATAGAATAGTTATTTTATCAT
>DATMYS010000069.1:0-3056 GCA_035560835.1 Methanosarcina sp. | reverse complement strand
ACACTAAAGTTACCAATAAGTAACTTTAATTACTATAATGTATTATTGCTATTGCAAATCCCTGTCAGCTATGAAAGAAAAAACTAAAAATTGGATAAAATCGGGATAACCAAGATTAGGTATCAAGAAAAACATAAACATATGTAAGAGGCTGGATTTTCATGGAAAAACCGGACAATACCGAAAACAGAATTCTTGAGGCTAGCGAAAAGAGAAAAGGATCAAGCATTACAGCCGAGAACGTAGCATTCGTCAGAGCCCTTGAATCACTCAAGCCAGAGGGCGAGCGTATCTGTTATGACCAATTTGCCTTCCGCTTTCTTAGTCAGCAATATTTGACGTTTTTAGAAATGGCAGCTTGTGATCCCTCTAAAACCCCATTTCCTGGAGTACACAACTCACTTTCAGCAAGAGTCCGATATTTTGATGATTTTGTAAAAAAGTTTATTGATGAAGGACTTGAACAGCTTGTCATTTTGGGTGCAGGATACGATACTCGGGCATACAGAATCGAAGGACTCATGGGTAAGGTTAGGGTTTTTGAGGTTGATCATCCTGAAACTCAAAGCGTGAAAATCGAAAAAATCAAAGATATCTTCGGCTCACTTCCGGATCACGTAAAGTATGTTTCGATTGATTTTGAGAGCGAAGATTTCAGTCATCGTCTGTTAGAACATGGATATGAAAGATCGCAGAAGACCGTCTTTATCATGGAAGGGCTCGTCTACTACCTTCCGCCAAAAGCTGTGGATGAGATTCTGTGCTTTATTGCAAAAAATTCGGGCGTCGGGAGTGCCATTATCTTCGATTATGTCCATGAATCAAGTATTGACAGAACGGATGGAATTTGTGGCGTGCAGTGTACGGCCTGTAACCAGAACGCAATAAAGAGTGCTACAAAAGACATGGCACAGCAGGGGGAACCGTATAAATTCGGTATCAAGGAAGGAATGTTAGAGACATTCCTTACTCAGCGTGGATTTTCCAATGTGTGCAACGTCACCAACGAGGATTATAAAAAAGCCTATTTCCAGGGAGTCAATGAAGGTCGGCCAGTATGCTGCCTGTCATATTTCGTCCATGCAATAGTAAAGTAAAACCCTATCAGCTACTGCCAAATACTCGTAGACAGTAGAAAATGAGACTTTTAGGAGATTTATTATGAAAAATAATATTGACGCAAAGAACAATTCGATTATTGCATTTTGGGTGGGCAGATACTTACTATGGACTCCGAGCAAAAACATGCAGAGACTGTAGTCATCAGTGGAGGATGCATTGCAGCCGTTGGTGATAAGAGTATATACTGAAATCTTTTCCCAATGCAGAAATTTACGACCTGAAAGGTCGGGTTCTACTTCCTGCTTTCATTGATTCTCATAATCACCTGTCTTCATTCGGTTGTTTCTTCCCTACCTGGGCGAACCTGATAGGCTTGACTGAAAAGGAATCCGTACTGGAGGAAATTCGAATGCAGGCCCGAAAAAAACCGGGAAAAGGATGGATCATCGGCTTCGGCTGGTTCGATGCCAGGATTGGCGGGTTCGATCTGACGAAAAATGATCTGGATGAAATTAGCTCCGACAGGCCGATTCTTCTTATCCAGTCTACCTTCCACCAGAGTGTAGTAAATAGCCAGGCGCTGGAACTTGTGGGCATCACCCGATCAACTTCGGATCCTCGTTGCAGAATTATTCTCCGTGAAAGTGACGGAATGCCAACAGGCGTGCTTGTGGAATATGCGCAGGTTCCTGTGTTCAGACTGGTAATGGAAGCGGACACGGGAAAACTTGCGAGCCTCATAGAGGCGCGTGCTAAAGAGCTTCTCAAATTCGGTATCACTGCTGTCCACGACCCCGGCGTCACACCGGCTGCTTAGGCGGCATATAAAAAGCTTCACGGTGAAGGACGGCTTCCGGTCTCGGTGCTTATGATGCCGCATGGAGAGACCGTTCTGGATAATCAGCTGAGTTCTAGGCTTCATGGGCCGGTCACCGGAATGGGTGATGAAAGGCTGCGTGTGGGTCCTGTCAAATTATTCGCTGACGGTGCAACAGCAGAAACAGTAGCTTTTTCTCTTAAAATCGGAGGGCAGACTATAAACAGCGGTAGCTACCGGGATGATTTTGAGGAAATGCTTTTTGCAGCGACAGAAAAAGGATTTCGGGTATGTGTCCATTCTTTTGGGAATGCAGCAACCGATGCGGTACTTACGGTATTTGAAAATGCTGTTACTCGGGCCCCGGCGGGATTTGAAATGCGCCCACGCCTGGAACATGTAACCTTCATAAGTACATCTCAGATCAAACGCCTTGCTGCCATGGGCGGATGTGCATGCATCCAACCTCAGTTTCTGTCCAGGGCGCAAAATACAAAACAGGTCGTGCTAGATGATGGAAAGTGGTATGCCTACGGTGACCTTGTGAAGGGAGGAGTAACTGTAGCCTCCGGCAGTGATAATCCCGGAGGATTTATGGATGCTCGTGACCCGATTCAGGGTTCTGTGATAGGATCAACTATGAGCGATGGAGCAGGCAATGTCATATTTCCTGACCAAGTGCTTCCTTTTGAGCAGTGGCTCTGGATGTATACAGCAGGGGGCGCTTACGCCGGTGGACAGGAAAAAGAGCGTGGTATGCTGAAAAAAGGTATGGTTGCGGATCTTGTAGTCCTTGAAGGTAATCTTGACTCTAAAAACCCTCCTGTTGTCGCTGAAACCTGGGTAGCAGGAAAGCAGGTATACGACCATAGAATCTAACCAGGAACTTGAAGTTTTGAAAATTATGAACACGAATGAAAATGCAAAAAATTGAAAAAACAGGGATGCGTATTATTTTGGAGAATAAAGTTCTTTTGTTTCCCAACATTTTAAAGAGGCTTTTAAGGAATGAAAAATCAAATTTTTGTAATTGAAGCGTGAATACTATATTAGTGTGATCAAAGTTCATTATTTTGATTAGTCCAATTTTTTAACTTCCAAAATATGTATCGATACGCTTGTGTCTATTTGCTTTACAAAAAGATCATTTTGTTATACAAAAAATGGCTATGCTACC
>DATMYS010000068.1:0-7211 GCA_035560835.1 Methanosarcina sp. | reverse complement strand
TATTATATATGAATTTGTTTTCTAACTGTCTAAATCGTCATAATTGCAATTTTCTTTCAGTAATTTTCTTCCAGGAACTTAGAGTCCCATAATTGGGGCATCAAGTCCATTTCTCGGAGCCTCAAGCGATTACACAACATTCCATAGGGTCAAACTCTCATGACAAAACACCGGCCCACTCTCAGGCTCTCTGTTAAGTTTTCTAGGGCACTACCCGAGAAACTGAATCAAGTACTCTTAAAAAGCCTCTCTAAAGGGCTTAAAATCGTTCAGTCTCACGTTATCGTTTTGTCGTTATACTTACTATAATGTATACAGCGTAGTTAATTATATATATGGTATACCTTATAGTAGTATGCAGTAAGATAATAGGAGCGCAACAAAATGCAGAGAGAATTAGCAAGAATTAAAGCAACACAGTACAGGCAGAGAATTGCGAGATATGGAAGGCAAGCAGTTTACGGAACTCCGGTAAGACCTAAGCCTTTGAAGTCCGAAGCATGGCTTAAGCAGGGGATTGAACACTATCAGAAACAAGGGGTTCACTTTTGAACTTGTAACTCCTTCTTTAATGAGGATTAAAAGGCCGGGCCAGACTAACTTACTCAGGACCTGTGCAAACTTCCGAGACGAGTACGAAAACGAATACCTCTCAAAATTTTAATTTTTCTTTTTCGAAACTGTATTTATGCTGCGCTCCACTTTAGAACAGATAAGAGGTTAGTAGATGGTAGAAAAAAAGAGAAGACAAGGCCAGAAAAAACCAGACGGTAAGACGGCAACCCCTAAACCCATATGTCCTAAATGTGGGGAATATTTGAAACGAACTTATACGAGAGAGCAAGGAGAAGACGGAAAGAGAGGCTTTAAGGGGTCTGGGTGGTCCTGTCCTTCCTCAACTTGTGACTATGTGATTAAGGACTTTGTAGAGCTGGGGGAAGTTGAACCTGTGGAAAACGTAAAAGACTTTGCAGAAGCTTGCTGCAATCAGAACAGCATAAAAGAGCTTAAATACGCTCTTTCAGGAGAAGCAGACGAAACCGATATGAAAATATGGCACTTAACCGAAGATCGATGGCGCAAAGCTCTAGAAGTTGCCATAATTGCAATGGAGAACAATCTCAGTGTAGACGAGGCAATTAAGTGTATTTGTGATGAAGAGGATCAGGAGGCTTAAACCGTGATTATAACAATTCAAGCTGGAGATATCTACCGGACATATAATATTTTCTTTTCTTTATTTTTTTGATATTAAGATCTCATTTTACTCTGCAAGCTTTGCTGCATATTCTGCAGCGTAAAAGGCAAATGTGTCAAAGTCTTTCAGGTTTTCGGCAAGCAATTTTCTTAATATATCAAGATCCACTTCTTCATAAATATGGACTAGAATATTTCTGAATCCAGCAGAAAAAGCAAATTTTTCTGCGAACTCTTCAGGAATTATTTCGTGCCTGCCAAGAATCCGAAATACACTCCTATAATCTTCAGGCCTTTCAAGCCCCTCTTTTGAGATGATGATTTCTCCTATGTCAATAGCACATTCAATTGCAAGTTGAAAATTTCTCTCTACTGCGGAACGCTTTTCATAGTTGCTTTCAAGGTCCGGGCTTTCGGGATCTATTGATTTAAGGTAGTCTACACAACGCTGCATAAAGTTCAACTTTCTAAATAACTTATCTGCTGCTGACATCCTGAATACCCCTTTTCTCCCTTATTCGTTTCAGTAATTCGTTATTTAAAAAATCTTCATGGTACTTTCGGTCCAGGTATCTGGACATAATATACTGCTCTACATCCAGTTTCAGATCTTCATTTCTCACAAATAACGGCACATTGGGCCTTATGACTTCAAAATTAATAACGGGTGCAGCATCGTTCATCACCAGGAGGTCTACATGATCGTTCTTGAGGAGGGTTGAAAGCTCTCCCATTAATTCCAGACGCTTTTCTATCCTTTCTCCTTTTGTAAGTTTGCTGGAAAGATAAACACCTATATCAATATCGCTTAGCGGCCCTTCTGTTTCCTCTGCTATCGAACCAAAGAGATATGCAAGTTCTACATATTCCTTTTTATCAAAAAATTCAGGAAGCAAGGTGCGCAGAACCTCTTTCCCTATCTCGTGAATTTTAAGACCCATTGTATTTTTCTCTATGTCCTGTTCTTTCAAATACGTTCTGTTGTAAGAAGGGAGAGACATCGTAGATTGTGATCTTTGAAGGCGCATAATTCCGGCCGTTATCCCTGTACGGGTTTTTCGTCCCCTCCTCAAATAGAGCACACTCAATAATGGAGCCACCCGCAATGGCAATGCCAATCCAAAATATTATCTCTCTTCCCTCTTCTTGAATAACTTCCTCTGTTAAACCAATCTTCAATACTGTTGCCTTGGCGGCTTCCATCAACCCCGAGAAAATATCGTTGATAATGGAAGCTATTTACAGTTTTTATTTTTGGGCCTTCTTCCATAATAACATTTAAGAGGATGTTTTTCCGAGCCAACCGTACAGTAATTGCAGTTGATACATTTCGACTCGCTTTGACTGCCTTCTTTAAATTTTTTTACTAAATTCGGCTCAATAATGAATGGTCTGCACATGGAAACAAAGTCACAACGTTCCTTTTCAATGATATTTTTAATATCTTTAAGTTTTCTTATACCACCGACAACAATCACCGGGATATTCACGTTCTTTTTTATCTCCTCTGCATGGTCCAAATTATATAAAAAATGCGGTTCAGGGCTTATCATAGTTCTTTTTATCACACGTCCAAGAAGAGGATAAAGAATTCTGGGGATTCTCTCCATTTTGAAATTGTTAGTTGTAATCATCTCAAATGGGAAATCACCTCTGGTCGTTACAAAGCCTTCTTCCGCGATGCCACAGGATACTTCGATACCATCACAGCCCGCTTTCTCAAGATACATGGAGATTTTTACTGCTTCCTCGATCTTGATTCCGTCCTTTGATTTTTCATAAGCATTGATTTTCGCAAGAATTGGAAACTCGTCTACCCTTGCTCTGGCTTGCTGTAGTATTTCACCGATTATTCTGAATCTGTTTTCGGTATTGGATCCCCATTTATCATTTCTCTTATTCATATGGGGAGACAGAAAAGACGAAAGCAAATAGCCATGTGCTGCGTGGAGCTGTACACCGTCAAATCCTGCTTTTTTTGCCCTTTCGATAGCAAGTACAAAATTGTCTATGATTTCATTTATTTCAGTTTCCGATAAAGCGTGTGGTATCTCCTCGCTATACATTTTATCTCTGATAGGGGAAGGAGCAACTGTTGTAAAGCCTGTTATTTTGGAGCGGGTTTGTCTGCCGCAATGAGAAATTTGCAAAAAAATGGGTGTATCAAGCTCATGTACTCTACTAGTCAGCTCTTGATAGAACCTGATATGCAAGTCACTGTCAATCATCAATGAATTATACAACGAGCATTTTCCATCTTGCTCAACTCCTGCATAGCCTGTAATAATTGCCCCTACTTCACCCCTAGCCAGGAATTCATATTTTTTCATTAACATTTCAGTTGGGCTTCCATTTTTATCTGCCATACCTTCATGTGTGGCGGAACGAATAATTCTATTTTTGAGTTTGACACCTGCGATCTCGGCATCGCCAAAAACACTTTTCATCGAATCACTCCTAGCTTTCGAGCTGCCCACTATTATAGTGTTTATTATTCTCCAAGATTGTCAAAGTTGAGCATTGATTCTATTGCATTAGGCTACTATTGCTAGACAACTTGAAAAACATTAATAATTTCCTTCCACCAAATCACAACTATTTGTAGTAGTAGCTAAATTAATAGTGATGTGGTCTAATATAAAGTACTTAGTAACTTTTTAATACTCGACTTTCCGGCACAAAAAGGTAAGAAAAGGACTTTGCCCATTCTGCAGGAAGCTTAATTGATAATCTGAATACGAGGCCCAGATATGCAATTTTGAACTTTGGAGTCAATCCAGTTATTAAAAGACCTTCGAATCACCTAAATACAATAATCTAACAGTTACAAAATTCCTGCCTAATCTGGAATACTAAGGAAATCGGATAACTGATTAAGGAAAAGATGAAGGGTTCTATATCAATAAACTGCTTTATAATTACTAACTTGTAACATGATTTAAGGAAATTAATAACTTGGTGACAAAGATTTCCCTTCTATCAATAACCAAGCTAAATCTCAGCACCTACTTTCAGTTTCCCTCTTATTTCTGTGTAATTCACTTATTTTAATTAAATCAAATTTTCAATATTGAATATTCAAACTCCAACTTCTTGAGAGTTCTGAAATTTTACAGAAAATCGGCACGCTGCCTTTAATCTCTATGCAAAGAACGTGATAAGGGCGTTTGTTAATGCATTGAATGCGTCTCCGGTGTTTGATTTAAAGGTGAAGTAGATCTAATACCAATTGAATAACAATAAATTTGGAAGAGTATATAAATCGACATTTTCAGAGTCGGATGCACTGTTTGAACGCTTTGAAATTTCAGGGAATTCGATAACAATAAAGACATTTGACAAGATTTTAATACTACTAACAAAAAAACATGATATGTTATTAATCTAACAGAGGAAGAGACATAAGAATGAAATCGTGGATTATTTTAACTGCCTTTTTGTTATGTTTTACAGCAGTGCCATCATCTGCGACTATCGAAATCCCAGCGGGTACGGTTTTGTCCTACTCGCTAAATATTCCCGGAGAAACGTACGTGCTGAAAGGAGATGTTGATGCTTCAGCCACAGCGTTCTCAGTAGATGCTAACAACATAAAGTTTGATGGGAAGGGACACACAATTACTTTTGCACAGGACACTGCCGGCAGCGGGATTTTATCTTCGGCTAAAAATGGTATTGTGATCAAAAATGTCAAAATCAATCAAAAGAACAAGAGTGTAGTGTCCGCGTATGGAATACGTTTGGCTGACTGTGATTATGTGAGTATTTTGAATGTCAAGGTTGATGTATATAAAAACGTGGGAATTTATGTAAAGTCAGCATCATCACATGTAAATGTCCGTGGCTGTGATATTTCCTCAAATACACATGGAATATTTGCAGCTGACAGTCAATACATAACTGTTAGTAGATCTACCCTGACCTCAACGACAACCAATTCCATCCGTCTATCCAATTCGAAACACTGCAATTTTTTGGGTTGTGAGTGCAGCTCTGCAAATAGTGGTATAAATTTGAATAGTGGATCAGATAATAACACTTTCGCTTATTGTATAGTATCAACCGTTATCGGAGACAGTATTAGCATCAAAGCATCAAATAATAATACATTTTTGAGGTGTAACACATCGACTATTGAAGAAAATAATGGAATTTCTTTGGCCAATTCAAATTGGAATGCATTCACGGATTGTATTTCGATTGCTGAAAATGGTTTTGGAATATATACAACCGACTCGCGTGATAATATATTCAACGGATGCACTGTCAATGTTATTGAAGATATGCCCGTAATGATAACAAATTCTACAAACAAATTATCAAATATGAGTGTTTTCTCTAAAAGGGCATCTGCACCACATGCTTCTAAACATATTTTAACTGTGGGAGATTCAATTACAAAGGGCATAGGAGTTAATGAAGGACTCGGGTATGGATCGTACCTAAATGCCACTCTGAATGCATATTCTCCTACCTGGTACGTGTCTAATGTCGGAATAGGGGGCACCACGGCAGCGCAGGGTCGAGTCACGTTTCCTCAGTGGTTAGATATCTACGATCCTAACACTGTCTTAATCATGTATGGACAAAATGATATTTCTGCTGGGCGCAGTGAACAGGACATAATTGATGATATACTGTGGATGGCACATGAGGCGACAAACCGAAGCATCACTCCCTACATCTTGACGACTGTGCCAGTTTCAAGCAATAACTACAAGCGTATATCGTTAAACGACAACCTAACTACGCAAGCTGCGCTGGCCGGTATCTCGGTAATAGATACATACGACTCAGTTGATTTATCACCAGAAAACGGTGTACGCGATGGGTATGAGAAGAACAACTCACTTGATGGGATACATCCAAATTCGGTTGGGTATACACTCATGGGGAATTATGTCGCTAAACATATCCTAACATCTGTATACCCGAACGCTGATTTTTCCAGTAATGTTACCTCAGGAAAAGCTCCCTTGAATGTCGCATTCACTGATAAAAGTACAGGCTCGCCAACTTCATGGAAATGGAGATTTGGAGATGGCACATTTTCAACAACCAAGAATCCGATACATACTTATTTCAAAGCAGGAAAATATACTGTTAGTTTAACAGTAAAGAATGCTTCTGGAAGCAACAAGAAAACAAAAAAAAATTACATAGATGTTACAACTTTAAAAGTTCCCGTTGCTGCATTCTCTGGATTTCCAACTTCAGGAAAGGTCCCACTAAATGTTCAGTTTACTGACAAAAGTACCGGCTTCCCAATTTCATGGAAATGGAGTTTCGGGGATGGGACTTATTCGGCAGCCAAAAATCCTTCACACACATATAGTAAAGCAGGAAAGTATACTGTCAGCTTAACAGTAAAGAATGAAAAAGGCAGCAACACTAAAATGATATCAAACTATATAACAGCAAAAAGTAAGTGAAAAACATTAATTGAGCTCATCCTAGAACTCAAAATTAAGTCTTCAAACATCGAATTTGAAATATCAATCGACTTTCGGATAATGAAAAGTCGTTTTGAAACTCTTACTAATGTGGGAGTAAAACTGGTTTTGGGATACGCTCATATTGAAAAACGTAAAGATATCAAGACTAAGGATCCACCATGAAATAACTTAGGCATCTTTTTACACTGCACTCACTATTTTCATATGTGGCTCCATCGATTTTGTTCCATAATAATTACACGTTGCCTAAGTTGTTTCGTAATGAACCCTAAAGGGAGTGTGGATCATTGATCAAATATGACAAAACAACCCTTAGCCTTGCTTGACTAAAGTTGAAAGCCAACCTTGAGTTTGCGATTCTCAATAACTGGCACCATGACCAAATTTCTAGCTCTTTCTAAGCTCATTTGAAATTATCAATGTCTTCATTTCACTTTTTTGTGCTGAAATATCTGGAAATTTCTACATATATTAGCTTCGACGAATTTCTTTGCCGCTTGACAAGTTAACGGATATTAGAAGATTTATATAGAGCCAGGGTTCAAACACACAAAATAG
>DATMYS010000067.1:0-8322 GCA_035560835.1 Methanosarcina sp. | reverse complement strand
ATATAGAATTATTTCATTAAAGTTAATCACTTCTAACATGAAAGTCTAACGCAAAAATCAGTAGAGATAATAAGAGCTAAAAAACCAGGTAAGAGCTAAAAAACCAGGAGTCAAAAACTTGGATTTCGATACTGCAGTACAGTTTCATGGGCACGTCTGCCCCGGACTTTCCATTGGCTACAGGGTAGCAACACTTGCCGCCAACCACTTCAAAGACCGCAGCAAAGATGAAGAACTGGTAGCAATTGTAGAAAACCGGTCATGTGCCGTGGATGCCATTCAGGCAATAAACGGGTGTACCTGTGGGAAAGGGAATCTGATTTTCAAGGATCACGGGAAACATGTTTACACGTACTTCAAGAGAGGCGATAATAAAGCTCTGAGGATTTCCCTGAAGCCCGATGCCCTCTCCCAGGACGAAAAGCACACCGCACTCTTTGCAAAATTGAGGGCAAGCACTGCAAGCCCTGAAGAGACAGAAGAGTTTCGGGCCTCTCATGACGCAAAAAGTCAGAGAATATTGGAAATGCCTGAAGAAGAGCTTTTCTGGGTTCGGGAAGTTGAGGCCGAGCCGCCGGAAAAAGCTATAATTTATCCCACTCTAGTTTGCAGCAAATGCGGAGAAGGTTTTATGGAACCCCTGGGCAGGGTTAAAAATGAAAAAATAGTTTGCATTCCGTGTTTTGAGGCAAAAGATGAATGAAATTCCTGAAGTTTCCGAAAGAATTGAAATGATTCCTGTAGGCTACGTTGAAAACGACTACCTTGAGCCGGTGTACAATGAAGAGGTGTACAGTAAAGTTTCAAAGATAGTCCTCAAAAAAGAGTTTATCGATGGACTTTACAGAATCGAAGACTTTGAGAAACTGTACATTCTGTTTTACTTCAGCAAATCGATAGGATATAAGCTCATCCACCGCCGCCGCTATGACGGGGAGATTTCCGGAGTCTTTGCAAGCCGGAGCCCTTACCGCCCTAACGGGATAGGGCTTACCATTGTGGAGCTTTTGAAAGTTGAGGGTAATGTGCTCCATGTAAAGGGGCTTGATGCAATTAATGGGACACCCGTGCTGGATATTAAGCCCTACATAAAAGAGACTGAAGAAAATGATTGAGAATCATTTTTTAAATTTCGCCAGGACTCCAAGATGGTCTTCATGATAGGGTTTCAGGTCTTTTGCATTAAGAATCTCAAACCCTGGCTCAAAAGCCTTTTCGAGTTTTCTAACCTCTTCCTTAAATATATCTTTGGGATTTGCTGCAGTATCAATACTCCGAGCTTTTATGGAAAGCAGGAGATATCCGTCACTTTTTAAAAAACGGACTGCGTTCCTTGCAGCTATCTCAGCCTGGTTGGGCTGTGCAACGTCCTGGAATATAATATCTACAAGCTCAACGAGATGGGAGTAACTGTCTGGTTTTCCCGCATCAGCCAGAATTGGGTGGATATTTTTCCGCCTTGATGCGAGTCCTATAAGATCTCTCATGCTTCTTGGGGCAAATTCAACAGCATAAACCGCACCTTCCGAAACGATATCTGAGACATGGCTTACCGTTGTGCCTGAAGCCGCCCCGAGGTAAAGCACCTTCGAATCTTTCTTAAGTGGGATATTGAATTTTTTCAGGATCATGGCTCCGAGCTTGCTCCTGCGAGGGTCCCAGGTCCGGTACTCAACTCCTTCAACAGGGATCAGCTTTTCTCCATATACTGTTTTTCCAGGGTCAAGATTCTTTGTAGCAAGCTGTTTTTTGTCTTTTATAACTTCAAAGATCCCATCCGATAGCCTTTGGACTTCAGGCATTTACTTTCTCCTCCTTTTCTTTAGCTTTGCCCCGCTTTCCTGCCTTTTTTGAGGAGGTCTGGGGTTCAAAGTCCTGATTTGCAGGACTTTTGCTTCAAGTTTTTCCGTAAGAGAGGGATCTTTTTCCCCGGAATAAAAATCAATACGTGCAGCAAGGGAAAGCTTTGATGCAACGGCTCTTGCTACCTTTCCCCTGACCCACCAGGGCGCAGTGTTTATTAGAGGGTGGCTGTAGATTATTCCGTGTTTCGGAGATGGAGCTCGAGCTCGGAGGTGCTTGAAAAGAGCCTTGCTGGCGCCTATGACCTGAACGGTGCTGGAGGGAAATTCAGCAAGTTTTTCGAGGCTTCCTGCCAGACTTATCAACCTTGCCCCGAGCGTTGGGCCTGAAATGAGTTTAAGGTTGGGGGCAACAAATTCCATGCTGCTTTCAATATAAGCCTCGATCTGTCGCCTCCGTTCATAGAGGCTGCACACGTTTTCTGCAAAACCTTTAAGGAGTGCTTCATCTCCAGGTTCAAGTTTCGCACCCATCGAGCTTCTGGCTTTCGAATAAAGCGGATCTTCAGAGCCAACATTTTCACGGGAACCATATTTTACAATAAAAAGTGCAAGGTCTTCTCCGCCTAACCCGCTTTCAGGGAAATAGCCTCCATACCATTCAGAAAGCCTCTCCGACAGTGCGTTTGTCGTTTCATTGATATCATCCAGGGCTTCTACAGCCTGAATAATTCGCTGGTCAGGAGTGAGAGCGTCTGAGACCTGAAGCTTTGCAGCCTCCAGAGTAACTTCGTGTAAAAGAGAGTAATACTCGGCAGTGGATTCTACAAATCCGGATTTTATAGCTGCAGCTTTGAGATCAAAGCCTTCGGGAAGGAGACCAGACCTGCTGTCCCTTAAATAAAGAGAATGGAGGGCAAGCTCCCGGATGTCTTTTGAAAGAAGTCCGGATTCCAGAATTTCTCCGTCTCTGTCGGTTTCAAGAGTTCCAAACCAGGTATTGATTTTCAATCCGGACCTCCAGAGACGTCCGCACCCCGGTTCCTTGCCTTTGTGAGTAAGACTCTCCCGCCAAGTGACTCATCAAGCATGCGCTGGGTTTCTTGCTGGAGCCTTTTGCCTTCCTCGACACTTCCGACAATGCCGTAAATTACCGGCCCGAAAGAACTGATACCTGAGCCACTCGCGCCGTTGTCCCGCATGTAATTCATGATATCCAGAACAGGCTGTGATTGAAGTTCGACTTCCCTTCTCTTAAAACCTGCAGTCTGGATATGGTTAATTGCCTTGCCGAAAGTTTCCAGGTCTTCCTCGACAAGTGCAGGAAGCATCTGCATGAGGATTACGTGGGATATTTCCTGAACTTCAGCAAGGGGAATTGGACAATATTTCTTGAAAATATCCACTTCTTCTGCATCGTGAGCCCCTTTTCCTTTGGGAATTACAAGGACAATAGGCCAGTCAGGAAAGTTTCTTCTGAAAAGAACAGGCCCAGGAGGCACATGGCTGGCCGAAGAAGGAGAAAATGCACCTTTATCCTTGAACTTATGTCCCCCGTCCAGAATAAAGCCACCATTCTCAAACGCAGCAACCCCTATCCCGGATGTGCCACCCCTGCCGACCGCAACTGCAAGTTCCCTAACGCTTTTCCCAAGTCCATAAATTCTGTTTACGGCTACTGCTGCCGACAGTGCGGCCTGAGTCCCGGAACCTAGCCCTACATGATCAGGAAGACTATCTTTAATATTCAGCCTGATTCCTTTTCCTGTTGGAAGAAGGGCCTGTGCAGCTTTTTGCATTTTGCCTGCGAGAAGAGGATTACCAATGACCTCTATATTATCAGCTTCAGTTGCAGAAATTTCCAGGCCGGGAGATTCCAGGGTGATTCCTGCTCCCCCATCGACCCTGCCTATCTCTGCATTGAGGTCTATCAGGGTAAGATGGAGTCTGGATGGAGTCACTACTTTAATCATGTATATCTGTACCTCATTACCTATTCATAAAGCTTAGGAATTAGACTTCCGTTAGCTCAGGAATTAAACTTCCGTTTCCCCCAGAGTTTTTCCTTAATAATCAAATAAGTAAAAGATAAAGTTTTCCTGTTAAACATGAATTTAAGCATTGGAAAAATCAGAGAATATATTCTTACACGGATCTCCATATTTCCCCTGAAATCCAGCATTGGATTCATGAACACAGGGTTAATGGAAAAACTGCAGTGCCTGCACCGGCTGTAGGCCAGTCCCGCAACAGTATGTATAAATCCACAGAGCATGCCCGTATCTGCTGGATCGGAAAGACCAAATGTTAAGTAAGATTCCAGATGTTTAATTTTTATCCCATTCAGAAAATCGGAAAATAATCGTAACAGAGGCTTTCTGAGATATCTGAATGCTTCCAGGCCCCAGTGAAGTTTTTCTCTGGAAGTCATTCCTGTTTCTGGAGCTGCTTCAGTTTCGGGCTTCTGTTCTCCTTTTATCCTTGCAATTATACCCCGTTTTTCTTTCTTCTTATTCCATTCTGTTCTTTCTTCTTTACTCTCACTCTCTTCTATTCTTTTTTCTTCACTCTCACCCATTTCTATTCTTTTTTCTTCGGCCTCTTTTTCTTTAATCTCCCTTTCTTTCTTCACTTCAGCCTTTCCCTGTGTTTCTGTAGTGACTCGTACCTTTTCTGTTTTCTTCAGATCGATCTCACTTTGTTCCTCTTTTACTGTTTTATCCTTTTCTGATTTCTCCGGTTCTTCAGAAAGGCTTTCCCCAGGTTCTTCGATGGAAAAAGTATGGGAAAAGAGCAGCCATTTTACAGTGAATAGGCCTCTAAATTCTTTCTTTTCTTCCAGGCTTAGAACCTTAAGATTGAAAGTGAAGCCTATTGCTGTAAAAAGTATGAATGAAATCAACAGAAAAACCAGTAGAATAAGAGTAATTACCAGCATATTAACAGGTTAGGGAGAAGAGGATAGTCCTAACTATCCTGAAAACCCATACTTTTTAATTCCGTTACCTGGAAAATCTTTTAAACAGGTTTTAGTTCCAGAAATTCGGTGGAAACTTTAGTGGAAACATCCCTCTTCTTCTGTCTTGATTTCGGTTCCTTCTACAGTTTCCTTTTCCGGAGTTTCTTTTCCTTTAACTTCTTCTTCCTGCAATTTCTCTTCTTTCTTGTTCTTGCCTCTCATGCCTTTGAGCTTGTCCATAATCTCAGGTACAAGATCAGGAATTGAGCTAAGGAGTGACCCCGCGTCGCTTCGTTCAGAGAGTCGGAAGATTCTGGCTTCTTCTTCAGAAAGCATAATGAATGCTACAGGTTCTATCTTCGCGCCTGCTCCCCCACCTCCTCCATATCCAGATTCGGTATCTTTCTTGCCTTCCCCTCCGCCTGCTGCGAAACCTAGAGTAACTCTTGAAATTGGAATAATTGTTTTCCCAGAAGCAGTGATAGGGTCTCCTACTACGGTTTTGGTAGTCGCGATTTTCTCAAGTTCGCCTGCGATTTCTTTGACTGTGTCTTCTACACCCAGCTTTTCATCCCCTTTTTTGTATATTGTTTCGCATATAACGATGATAAAGGTTTTGCGTTTTTTATTTTTAATCTGATTTTGGATAGATTAAGTTTAGATCTAATCATATTTGAGCAATTCTGCGCTCGCGAATTTGAAGCCAGTTCTAATTTCAGGAATATATCCTATTTTTACTGTTTTTGATAACTATTATTCTTTTACGTGGGCAACTCAAATTTAAGCCTCGCTTATCTGAAAGTAATGAATAGTTAATTAATAAAAATAAGTTAAGAGCATACAACTATAATATATTCTGTTAAGTTGAGTGACATGGATTATCCGAATAAAAATAAATTTCATAATTAATATTTTTCAGATTCAATTTATTCTATTTAGTGGAATTTCAGCATATTTATATCCTATTATTTGAATTCCCGCTAAATTAAAGGGGTTTACTTAAAAAGTCTTACAAAAGGTAAGCAAATTCTTTGAATAAGAGAGTGCCTTTGCATTTGTGCATTCACATTGGTATTCAGTGTAAACCTTTTTTAATTATAATCAAAGTTTCACTCAATACTTCTTTTAGTGGACGGAGGAATTCAAATAAAAAAAATAACCACTCTATTAGTAGCTATTTTCATATTAGCATTAATATCAGGTTCTGGAGCTGCGTCTGAGATTATAGTGCAGCCAGGAAGTTCGATTCAAAAAGCGGTGGATAATTCGTATTCCGGCGATGTAATTACTGTAAAGCCCGGAACATATACCGAAAATATCAACGTAACTAAAGATAATCTTATAATCCGGTCAGAATCCGGAAACCCTGATGATACAATAATTAAAGTCAAACGTTCAGGGGTCAATGTGTTCCTCCTGCAGGGAAGCAATATAAAAATAACTGGGTTTCAGGTTATGGGAGCAAGATCCGGTTATGCAGGAATCCGTCTGTCTTCATGCAGCAACTGCATAATTGAGAACAACAAACTTTTGAACAACTGTTATGGAATCTATGTTCTGCGTTCCAAAGGAAATAAATTCTCAAAGAATACGGCTACGAACAATACAGATTTTGGAATTGCGCTTGGAACTGCAACAGACAATACCCTTTCAGGAAATAAAGCTTTTAGTAATGGTCGTGGGATCCATTTTGGTAACTCTGATGGCAACACATTATCAGGAAATACCATTCGAGACAACAATGTTTATGGGTTTTCTATGTGTCCTAGATGTGACACTAATCAGATTTACAACAATTATTTCAATGATACTATAACTATTACAAATGGAATCGGAAACGTATTTAACACTAAAAAAACTGCAGGTACTAATATTGTAGGTGGCCCTTATATAGGAGGGAACTTTTGGGGAAAACCTGATGGTACAGGATTTTCCAATACCGCAGTAGATAATGATGGAGATGGAATTTCCGATTCTGCATATAAGAATATAGCAGGCAGCATCTATTCTGACAACCTTCCTCTAGTTATTTATAAACCCGTGCCGGCAAAACCTGTTGCTGCTTTTTCCGCATCTCCAACCTCAGGAACCGCTCCTTTGAATGTGACCTTTACTGACAGCAGTACAGGTTCACCAACAGCATGGAAATGGAGTTTTGGAGATGGGACAGCCTCAATCTTGAAGAACCCAACCCATAAGTATTCCAAAGCAGGAAATTATACGGTTAAACTTACAGCAAGCAATGCGGCAGGCAGTAACACAACAACAAAAACAAACTATATAAAAGTAGGAACGACTCCGACAAAGCCAGTTGCAAACTTTGAAGGTTCGCCAGTCTCAGGAAAAGCACCATTAAACGTTAAATTTACTGATAAAAGTACAGGAATACCGACTAAGTGGAAATGGAGTTTTGGAGACGGGACATCCTCAACATTGCAGAATCCAATCCATAAGTATTCCAACGTAGGGAATTATACGGTGACATTGACAGTAACCAATGCGGTAGGCAGCAGTACAAAAACCATATCTAATTATATAAAAGTAGGAACGACTCCGACAAAGCCGGTTGCAAACTTTGAGGGTTCGCCAGTTTCAGGAAAAGTACCACTAAATGTAGTATTTAAGGACACCAGCACAGGGACACCGACCAAATGGAAATGGAATTTTGGAGACGGGACATCCTCAACCTTGAAGAACCCAACCCATAAGTATTCCAAAGTAGGGAATTATACAGTGACATTGACAGTAACCAATGCGGTAGGCAGCAGTACAAAAACCATATCTAAATATATCACAGTGACAGCAACTTCACAGACTCCGACTGCAGACTTCTGGGGTTCGCCGCTTTCAGGAAAAACCCCATTAAAGGTGGTATTTACAGAGACCAGCAAAGGATCGCCAACTAAATGGAAATGGGATTTTGGAGACGGTAAATATTCAACAGAAAAGAGTCCAATGCATACTTATTCAGCCGCAGGAACTTATACGGTTAAACTTACGGCAACCAATACAGCAGGCAGTAGTACAAAAACAAAATCAAAATATATAAAAGTGACATAAAATTGATAAGGGGCTGAACGCTCTATATAAATCAGTTTTACTGACTTAATAGCAGGTTCATCCAGTTCTGAAAAGCTAACCACTTAGAAAAACGAATTAAAAAGAACACTATTCAGCCTGGGAAAACACATCAATAGCCAGCTTTAATAGGACTACTGGAATGAATTTACCTGAATTAGTTTCCGTTAATTGCTGGCTATTGATTGCTTTTTTATTTTTGTCCTATTTAGTTTTATACCGAAAAACAGTTATCAAACGTTTTATCTCTTTGTCTTAATTTTTCTATCCAGTTTCTCCACGTTTATTTTTTCCCACTCCCAATTCCGGATGGTTCCTTGAAATTAATGCTTGTTTTTGAGATTAATTTACTATCCGTCTTGTAAATTGATCTGCAATTTCTGGATAAAAAGTGCATGAATCAAATTAAAATTGAATGTTTAATTGAAGTATAAAGGTTGAAATGGTGTCTTAAATGTGAATTAAGGTTAAGCAACTTTTTAT
>DATMYS010000066.1:0-6961 GCA_035560835.1 Methanosarcina sp. | reverse complement strand
GTATTTATTTTTATATTATTTTATTTATTTCAATGGTTTTAATTGCTATTGTTCCTGCAAATGCTGCTATTGAACAGAGGGGCCCTCTCATAAATATTGCAGCCGGAGAGCATACAATACTCAATGGGGAAAATTGCCCGGGATTTTACTATTCAACCTCTACTGGTACATATTATGAGTCGCTGGAACTTTATTTTTCCGAAGACGGGCTTATTGAGACTGGAAATGCAACGTATGCCTCAAAAATCACTTCCGGTTCTACGGGCTTTTTAGGAAAAAAATATAAGGTCTTTGAAGATGGACTGATCAGTGAAAACCTGGTAAGTTATGGAAGTCGGGATCTTCAACAGGGGAATGATTATGATCTGGGAAATGGCTACAAGCTGGTGTTGATGGGGATAAACAATAATTCTGCTCTCCTTGAACTCCAGAAAGACTCCATCTCAGTTACTTCAAAATCTCTTGAAGAAGGTTCAAAGTTCAATTTCAATACTACAATAAACGGCACTAAATGTACAATTCTGGAAGGAACTCTTGACCGGGTTCTTGACAGTAAGGATCCAATTGTGAGTCTCACAAGCGTAAACCAGTATTCGACTGCACCTATTGAGATCAACGTCGGGAGCCAGTATGGAAATTTCGAGGTCACTGAGGTTACGGATGAAAAAATCGAACTGAAAAACAGAGTGCCTATCCAGATGAGCCCTGGAGATTATGTAACAATTCTTGAAGATTTGATCGATTTGAGAGTGGCTGACAATGTATACAGGGCATGTTCTTACAATATGACTAAAGACGTTATCAAGTCATATCAGATAAAAGGCACATCTTTAACTGTAAATCGCTCGGATTTTTCTCCAGATTCCTGCGTCTGGACAGCTGATTCTTTTGGTATGCTCTATTATGATCTTGATAACAATTTCAGTACAGAAAGACTTGAACTTAACCTTGATGCTGAAGACGACTGGATTCCACAGGGAGGTCTGGTTTATGAATCCTCACCTGTCAGGGTTACATACAAAAACCCGGAGATGAGGAATTATGGGGAAAATGTTTTTGATGGCGGATATTCCGTGCTTGGATGGGATGGTGAGAAATATGCATATCTTGGAGACGATCAGGGAATTGTAAATATCCTTATGGATGATGACGATGACAGAAGTCTCTATTCCGGTGAGGAATGGGACCTTGGAGAAGGGTACACTCTGAAAGCAGATGGAATAGAGTCAGATAAAGTCCACCTGATGGTTTTGAGAAATAATGTTGCTGTTTACTCAAGCATAATCTCTCCCGGGAGTTCAGCTGATCTTGGTACACATACTCTCCTGTACAATAAGACAATAAATGGTATTGAAGTACCCATCTTTTCCGTATATGTGGATAATGTCCTGGAAGGAAACGGAAGCTCCGGCGTAAGCCTAAAATATCCTCTACACTTTTCCGAAAGCCCTCTTGAAATAAAGGTCGGAGACATGTTCGGGGCACTCACTGTTGTTGAAACTTCTCCTAAAATCAGGCTTGAAAATGAAAATGCTCTTAATTTTGGTTCGGACCTCGAGGTTACAGAAGAAATTCACCTTGGCTCTTTTGAAAAGACGACAGGAGGGAAACTCAATGTTACCTTTTTCCCCTTCATGAACAGGGTGGAAGAGGTGGATTCTGTTCTTCCTACAACCACTCAGTGGGCCATCCCGGCTATGAGTATTGAAGAATACCTTCTCGGAAACTGAAAGATAGGAAACTGAAAGATATTGAGGTTAACATGAGAAACCATAACATTACTATTTACCCTTTTACTGCAATAGTCGGACAGGAGAAAATGAAGAAAGCCCTGATCCTGAATGCTATTAATCCGAAAGTAGGAGGGGTTCTGATCAGGGGTGAAAAAGGCACTGCCAAGTCAACGGCGGTCCGAGCTCTCGCCAATCTCCTGCCTGAAATCGAGGTAGTTGAAGGCTGTAAATTCCGCTGTAATCCTCATGATATAAACGCAATGTGCGAAGAATGCCTGGAAAAGGTAAAAGCTGGAGCTCTTCAGAGTTCTTCTATAAAAATGAAAGTTGTGGATCTGCCTGTAAGTGCTACCGAAGACCGAGTTGTCGGAACTCTTGATATCGAACATGCTATCAAGAAAGGAGAAAAACGCTTTGAGTCCGGGGTACTTGCCCATGCTCACAGGGGTATCCTATACGTGGATGAGATTAATCTTCTGGATGACCATCTTGTAGATGTGCTCCTCGACTCTGCAGCAATGGGAGTAAATACTGTTGAAAGAGAAGGAATTTCCTTCTCCCACCCTGCGAATTTTGTGCTTGTAGGTACCATGAACCCTGAAGAAGGGGAACTTCGACCCCAGTTACTCGACCGTTTCGGTTTATGTGTAGATATAAAGGGAATCATGGATGTAGCCCGAAGAGTGGAACTTATCAAATACAGGCTCAGCTATGAGACCGATCCGGAAGCTTTTTCAGCAAGCTGGCAGGCTGCAGAGGCCGAGCTTTGTGGGCAGATTCTTCTGGCGCAGAAGTTGCTTCCTGAAGTAAGGATCTCAGATGACATGCTTGAATTGATCAGCCAGATCTGTGTTGATATGGGAGTCGATGGGCACAGGGCAGACATCACAATGATGAAAACCTCAATTACACTTGCAGCTTTCAATGGGAGGACTGAGGTGCTTGAAGAGGATGTGAAAGAAGCTGCGGAATTAGTCCTTCCTCATCGTATGCGCAGAAAGCCGTTTGATAACCCTTCCGACAAGCAGGATAAATTGAATGAGAGTCTCGAAAAACAGAGAGAAAAGCAAAAGGAAAAAGAAAAAAATAAAAGCGAACAGCAAAAAAAAGAACACAACGAACATTCAGGGAAAGCACAGGCCCAGCCCGAAGAGCAGAAATCGGATTCCCCACAGGATAGCGCCGGAGAACAGCCCGATGCTTCCTCAGAAACAATTTTTGCAACAGGGGAAAGTTATCAGATAAAACAGTTGTCACCCGATTTTCTCAGAAATAACCGAAATGGATCAGGTCGGCGCAGCAAAACCCTGACGAAATCCAAACAGGGCAGGTATATTAAGAGTAAAATTCCCGAGGAGAAAACCACAGATCTTGCTTTTGATGCTACCCTGAGGGCAGCTGCACCTTACCAGCTTGTAAGGGAAAAAAACGGAAACTCCATAGTAATTCACGACTCGGATTTCAGGCAAAAAATCCGGGAGAAAAAGATAGGCAACCTTGTACTCTTTGTTGTGGATGCCAGTGGTTCTATGGGGGCTCAACAGCGAATGGTAGCTTCTAAAGGTGCAGTGCTTTCAATGCTGATGGATGCCTACCAGAAACGTGATAAGGTGGGGCTTATTGCTTTTAAGGGAGCAGAGGCAGAGCTGGTGCTGCCGCCAACCTCCAGCGTGGAAATAGCACAAAAGTATCTGGAAGAGCTGCCGACCGGAGGAAAGACTCCTCTTTCCCATGGGCTGATGAAAGGCTATGAAACCATAAAGGCAGAACTCCGCCGCGATCCTGATACCTGTCCGTTTATGGTTTTAATCTCTGACGGGAGGGCAAATGTCAGTATGAATGGGGAGCTTCCTCTCCAGGAGACAAAAACAATAGCTTCCATATTCCGAAAGGAATGCATACAATCGGCGGTTATTGATACGGAAAGCAGCATGATTAAATTCGGGCTTGCTCAAGAAATTTCCAGTGCGCTTGGAGCCAGATATCTTGCACTTGAGGATCTGAAGGCAGATTCGATAATTGAAGCTGTTCGAGCTTCAGCTCCTTTTGAATTTTCGGTTACTTCAGGCAGCTTTTCAACTTGAAGTTCTTTCTGTATGGAGTTTTTAACTTGAAGTTCTTCCTTTCTGGAAACTTTTAACTTGAAGTTCTCTTCTATTTTTTATCTTAGATTCTACAGGCTTTCTCGAAAATAGAATCATGTTTTTCAAAAGTACAACAAAAGCTATATGTCTATCTAAAAACCTAAACCATGCCTATGGATTTCCAGATCTTGGATGCAGACTATGAAGTCGTTAATGACAGCAGCCCCGTAATCCGCCTCTTTGGCAGGGGAGCGGACGGGAAGAGTGTTTGCTGTTTTGTTCCTGATTGTGAACCTTATTTTTATCTCAAGGCCTCTGGAGACCTTAATGCCGTAGCCAGGCTTATCAAAGATACTTTCATGCAAGTTAAAAAAGTCGAAATTGTCGAGAAATTCGAGCCTATTGGGTATCAGAAAACGAAAACAAAGATGCTCAGGGTTACTACTCACCTGCCCAGAGAGGTGCCCGAGATCAGGGACGAAATTCTGAAGCTTCAGGAAGTGATGAGGGCAGAAGGCAAATGGGAAGTCTATGAGACTGATATTCTCTTCAGAAACCGTTTTTTAATTGACAGAAATCTCGGAGGCATGGTCTGGGTATCTGCAGAAGGAAACCCAGTTGACCCTGCAAGATATATCCGGACAAATGGTTCAGGCAGTTCTCACTGTGGGAAATTTACATGTGCCTCTTCGATCCTCGCGTCCGGATTTAATAAAGTTGAAAATCTTGCCATCGCCCCCCTGAAGTATCTCTCTTTTGACATAGAGTGCCTGCCTTTCGATGGAGGAATGCCCTCTCCAGATGTTTCACCTATAATCATGATCAGCTTTTCCTTCGAGCCAGAGTACAAAGGGCATAAAACCCTTGTACTTCTAGCAAAACCTGCAGAAGATCTGAATTCCGATGTTTTTTCCTACAAGAACGAAACCGAAATGCTGAACCACTTTTTCGAGATCTTCTGCGAGTACGACCCTGACATTGTAATTGGATATAATCATCAGGATTTCGATATTCCCTATATAACGGACAGAGTCAAAACTCTGGTAGCGCAAGGGGAAGTAATAAATCCTGTTGTCGGCCGGGACGGCAGTAATATAGGGTACAGACGGTTCGGGCTTATTACCCGTACCGAAATGAAAGGCCGGGTGGTTGTGGATGCGCTTCCTCTGGTAAGAAGAGCTTTCAGTCTGAAGCAGTATACTCTGCGAGCGGTTTCAAAGGAACTCCTGAACAGAGAAAAGCTGGATGTGCCCCCTCTTGAGATGGAGGAGTACTGGCTCGATACAGGGGAAAAATTCAAAAAATTCGTCGATTACTCACGCCGGGATGCAGAGCTTGCCCTCGAACTTATCCTTAATTTGAGACTTCTTGACAAATATATCGCCCTTGCCCAGGTAAGCGGAAGCCTGCTTCAAGAAACCGTTGATGGGGGCCAGACTTCGATGGTTGAAATGCTTCTTCTCAGAGAGTTTGGGCTCCGCGACAGGGTTCTCCTTCCAAAGCCTGATGACGGAGTTTCGGCCGAGAGATATGAAATGAGTTCAGACCTCAAGGGTGGAGAAGTCCTGGAACCCCAGAAGGGGCTTCTCGAAAATGTGCTTATTCTTGACTACAAGTCCCTTTATCCAACTATAATGATGGCACATAACCTGTGTTATACTACAGTAGTTACAGGCGACAGGCCCGACGAGGTAGCTATCAGACCTCCATCTGGAGGAGAGTTTGTGCCTCCTGAAGTTTACAAAGGGATCGTACCTTCTATCCTTGAGGATTTGCTTAACAAGAGGACACAGACAAAGAAAAGGATGAGAGGGACTTCTAATGAAAATGAATACAGAGTCCTTGATGCGACTCAACTCGCCCTGAAAATTCTGTTAAACAGCTTTTACGGTTATTCTGGGTATGCCCGGGCAAGGCTCTACAGTCTGACGCTTGCAAATGCCGTAACCAGTTTTGGAAGAAGCAATATCCTGAATACGCGGGAAATTATAAACAGCACTATCGGGAAAATCGTTCTCAGGGATGAAGCAGCTTTACTTATTGATGAAACCGGAGAACTCTCTTCCTCTGATAGGGTAATTGAGTTGTCGGTTGCCTATGGAGATACGGACAGCGTCTTTGTCCACTGTAAATCTAGAGGAGACCTTTCTCTTGAAGAGGTTAGCCTTATAGGTAACAGGCTTTCAAATATCGTTTCAGCTTCCCTGCCCGATCCAATGGAACTTGAATTTGAATCCATTGCCAAGCGTGCCCTCCTTATCGCAAAGAAACGTTACGCTCTCTGGCTTTTTGAGCCACGGAACTCCGGCTGGGAAGATAAGATTAAGGTCAAAGGCATGGAGACTGTCCGAAGGGATTGGTGCGAGCTGACCTCGGTAACCCTTAACAAGGTTCTTGAACTTGTGCTTATAGAAGGTGATGTTGATCAAGCTGTGGAATACGTTCGTGATGTAGTCAGTAAGGTTAGGAATCTTGATCCCGCAAAAGACTCCGAAATTATTGAAAGCCTAGTTCTCACACGCACTCTTACACGGAAAACCGAGAGCTACAAGAACAAGCAGCCTCACCTTACAGTTGTTGAAAATCTAAAAAAACGGACTGGTGTAGTACCCTCTATAGGAACAAGGATACCCTTTGTCATTACCGCAGGAAAAGGGCTCTTTGTTGATCGGGCCGAAGACCCGGATTATGTCAGGGAACATGACATCCCGATAGACGTCGACTACTACATTAAGAAACAGATTCTTCCCCCGGTGGAACGTATTCTGGAAGTTTTCGAGGTTAATCTCTCTTCACTTGATTTTGATTCCAAACAGAAAGGTCTATTTGATTTCGAAGTTAAAAAGCCTGAAGTAAAGAAACAGGAGAAGCCCTCTTCTGAAATGGAAAGTAAGGTAAAGGCTCGGGAACAGAATTTATGTAAGGAGAATGGGCATGCAGCTCAGAGCTCCCTGTTCGATTTCTGAGCCTGTACTTTTCTTCCGAACATCTTTATTTTTTAGTCGTTTAAGTTCTTTTATACATTCACAAATTGGCCTTTAATCTATGTTCCTTCTGTACCTGGGCTTCAATTAATTTTTGCCTGTTATTGATTTTTTATACTGATTTTCCTTAACGCTACTTCTTCTTTTATATACCTTATAT
>DATMYS010000065.1:0-2973 GCA_035560835.1 Methanosarcina sp. | reverse complement strand
AATGAAAATTGATAAATGAAAAGGAATGAACTTTCATCATGCAATTGCACAGAATTAGCTATTCTTCGCGTGCAGTCGTTGAAGACCCTTTCAAATGGGCTTACACGCTCGAAGACCATGGGTACACCGGTTGGGAAATCGTACAGGAAGGATCTCAGTGCCTGAATAACAAAAACATTCAAAATTTGAAAAATATTAGTGAAACCACAGGCCTCGAGCTAACTCTGCACCTGCCTTTCTCGGATATGAATCTGGCAGGCCTGAATGATTTAATCAGAGCAGAAGTCATCAGGCAGATGAAGCACTATCTGACTCTTGCCTCTAACTATGTCAATCTCGCTGTAATACACCCTGGCTATCTTTCCCCTTATGGCGCGCAGGTTCCACAGGAAGCCTATTTTATCAATCTTGCTTCTCTCAGGGAAATCTGTGACTTTGCTGCGGATTTCGGAATCCTTGTCGCTGTTGAAAATATGCCCGATATGCCAAAAATCTTTGGAAAATATCCCGACGAAATGCTTGAGATGCTCGAATCCATTGGAAGCCATAATGTGGGTTTTACCTTTGATGTCGGGCACGCAAACACAGTAGGGCTTATTGACGACTTTCTGGATCTTCTGACAGAAAAAATCTCTCATGTGCATATCCATGACAATATGGGTAAAAAAGATGAACATCTACCCCTGGGAAAAGGCACAATAGACTGGAAGCGAGTTATGGAAAGGCTTTCGGGTTATAAGGGAATTTTCGTTACTGAGGTAAGTTCTGTGGATGAGGGAATTCAGAGCCTTGAGTTTTTAAGAAACTTGTAATTTTTAAAAAGTCTGTGATAAAGAAATCTATGGTTTTTGAGAAATCTGTGTGCTTTTAGGTTTCTACTTTTTATACTTCTATTTTTCCATCTTCCGTTTTTCTTTATCTTTTCAGTTCTTTCACTCAGGTAACTCTTTTTCCTGCAACTCTTGCTCTTTCAAGTATCTGGTCCAGTCGCCGTGATCTATTTTTTCCGTCTCAGGCTTCTCGTCATAAACATAAACGAAGCCTCTGAACTTCTGATCACCTATTTCCAGATCCACATATTCCCTGTGATATCCTCCGAAAAGTTCCATATAATCAATTGATTTGGCGACTTCAAGCTGCTGTTTTCCTGAAAACCTACGCACTTCGGCTACAACAAAGGAACCTTCCGAAGGGTAGACGCCTGGATATGGGCCTAGGGAGTAAAGAGCATATCCTTTTAAGTTTGTTATGCCCAGGAACTCTGACCTGTTTTGCAGATCAAAACGCCGGCTATTGTAGAGACCATCTCTGAGGCTACCATACAGTGCCATGATAAGCTCCTCACCTTCCGGCCTCTGGTAAGAACGCTGCCAGCAGACATTTCTATGAAAAACACTCCCATAGATTGTTCTATCTCTTACTTTGCTTTCCCCTTTTTCACATGCGGTTTCGTTTTTTGAATTCTCTTTTTTTGAATTCTCCTTTCCTAAATCCTTGTTTCTTGAAGCTTTTTTTTGTGAATATTTTTCCATATTGTTCCCTTAAAAGGATTATTTATAAAGAAATTAGAAAATAGGACTTACGCACTTGAAGTACAAAATCAAGCGCTTTAGGCGTTGTGACTTGGTTGGAGTTTTAGATAGTTGGAGGTTTGATGCTATTGATTGTTCAGTGCAACCGCGTAAGTCCTAGAAAATTGTAAATAATTTATAAACAAATTATGACGAAGTTATAAATAATTTTATTTTGAAAACCCATAGCCTGCAAATCTCTGGGGCAGGTCAAGATTTGCCAGCAGGAAACGATCCTCTTTGCTGTAAGCTACTTTTTTATTGCCTGAGAGTTCCAGCACGCAGATATTGCCAGGCTTTACTTCTTTTACTTCCTGTCCATCAACCAGAATTTTCTCTACACGCACAGGTTCGGATTGCAGGCCAACAAAGAGATGAAGCACACTTGAGATTTCAATTGCTCGCGTGAATTTTGAGATGGTGCATTCAAGGATATAATCAGTACTTATGATTTCTTTATCGGATATAATAAATCCCCTTTCTATATCTTTGGCCTGCACGTTTTTAAGACGCATTCCTACTCTGGTGCCTGTTGGTGCATTGTCAATATCCACATCATGACTTTGAATAGATCGGATTTCAATATCCTTGTCCAATGGGAAAATTTTGGTTTTGTCTTTATCTTTTGAAATCCCCTGTTTAACAACTCCAAGAACAACACAGCCTTTTCCAATGACATTGAACGCATGATCTATAAACACTCTTGCAGGCCGGTCATTCAACTCAGCCTGTTCTGCTTCGATTTTTTCCGAGATCTCGGAAATTTTGGCTTTAAGGTCTTCTACACCCTCAAAAGGATTTTTTGCACCTTTGTTGGTATTCAGGGAAATACATTCCCAATCCTGAAGGGAAGTGCCCGCAGTCATCAATTTTATTTTCTTTTTCAGCTCATCGATTGCATGTATATGGGTACTGTCGGACTTTGTTAGGGCAATTATTCCATGCTTAAAGCCGAGCAGGTCCAGGGCAACAATGCATTCTCCGGTATGAACACTTGCAGGGTTGTCCCTGTCCAGACCATCAGGAGGGATGCAGAGAATTGCCATCTCTGAGACATTCAGTGCCGTAATAAGGGGTTTTAAAGTTTTGGGATAACTTTGAGGGTCCACAAAAACCATTTTCCGGCTCTCCTTATCATTATTATACATGGTTATGTCGGAGGATGTTCCTTTTTTCCCCAGGTTTGCGGCAAGGGAGGTTCTTCCGCTTTTTTCCGTCCCGATAATTGCAACATTTGTCATACTGGATTCCTTCTAGTTCTTTGTAATTCTTTGTAATTCCTTCTAGTTCTCTGTAATTCCTTGTAATCCCTTGTAATTTTTTATAATTCCGTAATTTGTTGTTATTAATAATTCTGAATTTATGTGTTATAACTCTGAACCTGCATCTGGTATAATTATAC
>DATMYS010000064.1:0-4730 GCA_035560835.1 Methanosarcina sp. | reverse complement strand
GTCTTCCAGAAATGTATGCGGATTATTAATTTTTGAATTACGTATATTTGCCCATAAACAGTGAATTAAGAAACCACTAAAGGTAAAATTGTATCGAATTTATCAGAATGATGGAGATGATATAGATGAGAGAACAAAAATTTAACAAAATAAAGAAGACAGTCTTTATTTTGTTGGCTGTCTTTTTGGTAATATCATTGACAGCTGCATCAGCAAGTGCATGGTATTCAAAGACTAGCGACGGCAAATGTAAAGAGGTAGCTAAAGAAAAGGCAGTTAAAGAGGTAACTAAAGAAAAGCCGGTTAAAGAAGTAATTAAAGAAAAGGCTGTTAAAAAGGTAGCTAAAGAAAAGGCTGTTAAAAAGATAGCTAAAGAAAAAGTAGTTGATCAAAAGGCAGTAACTCAAGAAAAGTCAGGCAACAAATTGTTGGACTTCGTAGAGAATAACTGGTTCGGCAGCGGTCAGGGAAGCAATCTTGACGAAGGATGGGGAAGCAATCTTGATGACGGCTGGTTCGGCGACGATTGGGGCGACTGTTGGGACTGCTAACTGTTGACAAGTCTAACCATGAACTAAGCTGTAGATAAATCTATACTAATAACAACCCATTTGTACACTCCGCATCGGATTACAGAAACAGTGAGACTCTAAAAATGTAATGGGGTCTTTCTTGATAGGACTTACGCAGTAAATGAGCTAAAATGAAGCGAGAGCAGTTCTGTAATAAGCATTTTAGAAAATACAGTTTAAGGTTCCAGGCTGCTGTTTTTTGATTTAACCGCGTAAGTCCTAACCATAAAAAGATAAAAAAATTAAAAAAGAAAATGAAATTATTCGAATAACAGGTACAAGTAAATGAAAGTAGTTGAAAGCACTTTCATACCAAAGCACTTTCATGCCAAAATAAATAATTCGATGCTCATTAAACTTTAAGATTTATATACATCATCAGGCTCAAAGACCTTTTCTCCCACAATCTCTCCTTTAAGGTTTCGATAAAAACAGGATCTGTACCCCATATGGCAGGCTCCCCCTATCTGTTCCACGAGCAGGAGAAGAGAATCCATATCACAGTCGACCCTGATTTCTTTCACTTTCTGTACATGCCCTGATGTTTCTCCTTTTTTCCATAACTGCTGTCTGCTCCGGCTCCAGAAGTGTGCGATTCCGGTCTCTACAGTCTTCTTAAGGGCTTCCCGATTCATATAGGCACACATCAGTACCTCCCTGCTAAGCTGGTCCTGAACCACAGCAAGGATAAGCCCCTTTTCGGATTTCAAAGTATCAAAATCAATCATGGGGGATAGATTGCAAAACAAGTATAAATAAGAGCGGGCATTAGATGTTAAAGGTGCCCGAGAGACGAAGTTAAACCTGGCGTTTTTTCAAGGCTTGATTCCAAGTACATCTTCCACATACGCCCTGAGAATTTCCGCAACGCTCCATGCCTGAGCAATGCAGCCCCCTGGTATGTAAGGATAATCTCCATCAAATAATTCGGAAATGCTGCCTACGCCTGCAGTTTCAAGGTGGGTATCAAAACCCTGCAGGAGAGCCCGCATATCTTCAAGGCTTTCTTTTGAATAATTGTGGACTTTCCGGTAAGCTTTTACATAAGCGCCAAGGAGCCAGGGCCAGACTGTTCCGTTATGATAGGCCGCATCCCGGGTTACTGCATCTCCATAATAATGTCCTTTATATAACGGATGATCTCTCGAAAGCGTTCTAAGCCCAAAAGGGGTCAAGAGATCTTTTTCAACTCTGTCAACTATTGCTTTCTCTTTGTCAGGTGAAAGAATAGTATAAGGCAGGGCCACTGAGAAAATTTGATTCGGGCGGATTGCAGGGTCTTTAACCTCATTTCCTGCTTCGTCCTGAGACACGAGGTCAAAGAGACAATTGGTCTCCGGATTCCAGAAAATACTCTCAAAATTTAAAGCTACTCCGGCTGCAAGAGTTTCATATGAGGAAATGTTCTTCCCTAAAAGAGTGCCCAGATTGGAGGCAGTTTTCAGGGCATTATACCAGAGAGCATTGATTTCGCAGGCTTTACCTGCTCTTGGGGTTACTGCCCGTTCCCCTACTTTAGCATCCATCCATGTTAGTTGAGGTCCCTGCCGGATAAGGTAATCGGAGTCCATGCCTATTCCAAAGTCCGTACCTTTACGATAATTCTCTATGATATTCTCAACAGTATTCCAGACATCCGAGAGGAAAAGGAAGTCTTTCGTATATGCGAAATATCGGCCTAGAGTGTGAATAAACCAGAGAGAAGCGTCCACAGTATTATAAATTGGTTCCCCTCCGAGTGCCAGGAAAGCATTGGGGATCAGGCCTCTCTTGCAATGCCTGGAAAAGTTTTTGAGAATGGATCTTGCCTCCTCAAAACGACGGGGAATTAAAAGCAGGCCAGGCATAGAGATCATAGTATCCCGCCCCCAGTCAGAAAACCAGTGATACCCTGCAATCACCGTATTTTCACCTGAAGAAGGATTTTTCACTATAAAAGGGTCCGCTGCCCTGAGAAGCTTAAGAGCAAAGGGTTCGGTAAGTCTTGAATTGAAGGCAAGAAGGTTTTGTCGGTATGTTTCCCTTGTATAGAATTCCTCAACCTGTTCGAGCGTCAGAGAAGGTATATCTTCGGTTGAGGCGGCAATGAAAAAATGGGAGGTACCCAGTTTGAGTTTGCTTTCAAAGTAACCCGGATTGAAATTATCTTCCTGGAAGTTAAGTCCCCTTTGCTTCTCAGTATCATACTCAAAGTTATAGTACCATTTGGGATCAGGATGATACTGGAGATTGGATGAAAGCGAAAAAGTACAACCATTGGAACTTTCCAACTTTACTCCTGCAGGGTTGGCTTTCTGAGAGAAGGAAAGCTCTCCTGAACGGACAGTGTAATGGAAATTTCTGGAATTTACCAGCGGAAAGACCCTTAATAGAGCTCCTTCTCTCTTGGATCTGATGTCATAGAGAATGCAGGTTGTGTTGCTGTTGTGAATCGTGAAGACCTTTTTCTTTATTGTAAAATCACCGAGCTGGTAAATCCAGAGAGGAAAAGGAACAAGGATGAATTTTGAGAGGTAACTGAAGCCTGAAGGAAAAACTGTATCAGGATACTTGTGGGTTGCAAGCCGATAAACTTCTTTATTAATCGAAATCTCCTCGTCAAGGGAAGAAAGCAATACAAACCTTTCTGGAGAGTTTTCTGGAGCTGCCACAAGCAGTCCATGATAAGTCCTTGTGTTTGCACCTATTACTGTAGATGAGGCGTATCCTCCGAGTCCATTTCCTACGATCCACTCTTTCTTTATTCCTTCCTCATATGTTGAAAAGGAATCTGCTCCAAACCTGATTCCACTCATAATATATCTGGTTAGGACTTAATTTCTTAAATATTTGTATCCTTGGAAATAAGAGTTGAATAAATCTAAAAAGGGAAAAAAGCCAGCTTATAGTAAAAATGTCAAGTTATTAAATTTCAAATGTAATCATAAACTATTTTAGCTGTGCAGGATATAAGAAAGTGAGAATCATGAAGCAAGACCTTTTAGAAATCCTTGTTGATATCTTCAAATCCTCTGGATACAATGCCACAATATCCAACCAGTGTGACATTTTTGTGGAGAAAAACAGGCATAAGGCTTATGTCAGATGCGCTCTGCAGCCAGATCGCGAGGAAATAAAAGCCTTTTCAGAAAATATAGGGGACTGTACAGGAATCTATGTAATGACCCAAAAGGGGCCTGAAGAATTAATCGATTATGCAACTGAACTTGGGGTCTATGTTTGGGACAGGGATGAACTGGCCCTTCAAATAGGAAGAGCCGTTCTTGTAAATCTGGAACAGAAATCAAAAATTTCGTATTCTGAACCAAAGATTCAGCCAGTAAATGATACACGAGACCAGTACGGGCAAACAATTTTCGAATTACCTGTCGGAAATTGGAGGGTAAAAGAAGAGTACAGGGAGAAGCCTGACTTTAACGGAGATCTCTTGCCTCTTCAGAATCAGCAATCAGAGGTCGAAAAAATGTCTATTGAAGATCAATCTCTGACACGGATTTTTGAGGAGAGTAAAAATTCAAGGAAGCAGGAACAGGTAGAGGTCCCAGAAACCAAATCGTACGAAATGCTGAATATACTGTCTGTAGAGCCAAGGATTTCTAAAAACCAGGCTATTATCATCGCAAAACCCTATATAATTAACCCTAAGGATGCAATTTTAAAGTTTGTACCTTTCTGGAAATATAGATATAATGTTGAAGCTGAAAAACGCTTCAGGTCAAAAGTCCTGAGTATTGCCGGAAAGGGAAAGGGTTTTCTTAACGCTCTAAATAAGTCAAAGGAAGAGATGGAGATAGAAGGGATTAGTACACCTACAAGGATTCCTGCCGTGCAATATGAGTTAAAACGACCAAATGTGGATAAAAAACAGGCAGAAAAGATTCTTCTGGACTTTATTAAAGAGAAGAATACACGTGAAATACGTTTTAACAATACGGAAGGACAGGCAGTTATATATGAGCACAGGAGTATCGGCCCCAGGACTGATGAAATACAGCTCGATATGGAGCTTGTGTATATTCCTGTCTGGGAAGTGAAGGGAAAACGTAACTCTCTGGAGATCAATGCTTATAATGCAAAGGTTCTTGAGGAGCCTGTAGATGAAGATGCCGAATTTTTGTGAATTGAAAGCCTGAAAAAAGTATTGGAAGAAAAATATAT
>DATMYS010000063.1:0-6653 GCA_035560835.1 Methanosarcina sp. | reverse complement strand
GCTAACTTTCATATTATATTTACCGGATGCATATCTCCATTGAAAATAATAAACTCGAAAATAATAAACTCCAGAGTAAGAAAGCAATATTAGAGATATAAAGAGAACTGAAACATGACCTTAAAGCGGCACGAAATGATATGTGCGGGAAAAATCTAGAAAATACCGGGCCTGACATTGAGAGCCCAGAACATAAAATATAAAGAGTGTGAAATAATGCCAGAATACTGGGATCCTGAGATAGAGACAATGCCTGTGGAGGATTTAAAAAAACTGCAGGAAGAAAAGCTGAAACAACTTGTACATTATGTGTATGAAAATTCCCCCTTCTATAGAGAAAAGTTCGATACACTTGGGGTTAAGCCGGAAGATATCCAAACTCTTGAAGATATCATAAAGTTACCTTTTACAGTTAAGCAGGATCTCAGAGATACCTATCCAACAGGTATGTTTTGCGTCCCGAACTCAAAACTCGCCCGTTTCCACGCTTCTTCAGGTACAACAGGCAAACCTATAGTCGTAGGGTATACCCAGAAGGACATTGATGAATGGGCAGAGTCCCTTGCAAGAGGATTTACTTCTGTCGGAATGGGAAAAAATGATATCCTTCAGGTAAGTTACGGGTACGGGCTTTTTACAGGTGGTCTTGGTGCCCATTACGGAAGCGAAAAATTAGGCGCAACCGTACTTCCTACAAGCTCCGGAAACACCGAGCGCCAGCTTGAGCTTATGAGAGACCTTGACGTTACTGCTATAGCCTGCACGCCTTCTTACTTCCTTTATATGATTGAAACTGCAAGGAAAGAAGGTATTAGTATCAGGGACGACACTAAATTGAAGATGGGATTTTTCGGAGCCGAGCCCTGGTCCGAAGAACTCAAAAAACGTATAGAAGCCGAATCAGGGATTAAAGCTATTGATATTTACGGAACGTCGGAAATGAGCGGTCCTCTTTTTACCGAATGCTCAGAACAGTGTGGAATTCACATCTGGGCAGACAAATTCCTTGTGGAGATTCTTGATCCCGAAACAGGTGAGCCTGTTCCTGACGGCGAGATAGGAGAACTCGTAATTACGACTCTTGCTAAAGAAGCCTTTCCTCTAATCCGTTACAGGGTAAGGGACCTTACCCGAAAACTTTCGGAGCCCTGCGTGTGCGGAAGAACTCACCCCAGGATTACACGTATCAGTGGGCGCTCAGATGATATGATTATCGTGCGCGGTATCAACGTATTCCCTGGACAGGTCGAATCTGTTCTTATGAAGATTCCTGAAGTAGGGAACCATTTCATGATCATTGTAGACAGGGTTGGACCCCTTGACTCTATGAAAGTCCAGATCGAAATGCATGAGTCTGTTTTTAGCGATAAAATGTCAGACATGATGGCACTTAAAAGAAAGATTTCGAGTGCACTTAAAAGCGTACTGAATCTTGCAGTCGAGGTGGAGCTAGTGGAGCACGGCTCTCTGCCCCGCTCGGAAGGAAAATCAAAGAAAGTTATCGACAAGAGAAAGATTTGAAATTTTCAAAGAGCGAAAACAAAACCTGCAAAACATTACTGTCCTGCAGGTTTCACTTTTTTGGGGACGATCTCTCAAAGTTTCTTTTATAATGCGGAGCCAGATGTAAAGTAAAGTTCTCAGATATAAAATAAATAGCCAACCAGAAAGGACTCAAGCTTATAAACAGGAACAATACGAGTAAATAACATTCTAAAAAGGCAATTAGTTGCTGAATTGACTATAACTGGTTATAAGCTTAAACACTGTATGTAAGCTTAAAATATACATAGAGACTTATATTATACTCTGACATAGAGACTTATGCTATACTCTGGTAAGAAGATTACAAAAAGAAAGTAAGAGAGAACAAGAATAAACAGTATAAGGACATAGAACAAGCAATATAAGGACATGGGTGCTGGAATGGAAGATAAAATGATAAAGCAGATTTCCCTTTTTGCGGAAAATAAACCTGGCAGACTTGCAAACGTTGCAAATAAATTGAAAAGCGCCGGCATAAATATCAGGGCTTTTACCATTGCCGAGTCAGGAGACTTCGGAATAATCCGCATGGTTGTGGACAGGTCCGACTATGCTCACAGTATACTCCATGAAGCAGGGTTTACCGTTTCCGAAACAAGCGTTCTGGGAATCGAAATGGATGATGTCCCTGGCAGCATGTCCCGTATTGCAGAAGTATTCGGAAAAGCCAAGATCAACATTGATTATGCATATGCCTTTGTCACCAGGGATCAGAAAGCCCTTTTAATAGTCAGGGTCAATGACATTGAAAAGGCAATTAAAACTCTTGAAGAAGAAAATATAAAGCTCATAAGCATGAAGGAACTTGAAAAGATCTGATTTTAACGAAAAAACGGATTTTCCCAAAAAGCGTTTTTAGAGGAAAAACGAAACGATCCAGAACTCGGCACATTTCTGTGCCCGGGATTCTGGAGAGGCTTCTTTTTATAGCTTCTGGCTTTCAGGGCAAGACCTTAATAAGAAGGTTTATAGCCTGCAATACTTCCTTGAGATTCCAACCGGATAAATATATATACATAATAAATATAAAAAAAGGTAGATGGGATAAGGAAAAAGTTACCAGGTTACCGGTTTGACTACAATGAAGGAAAATAAAAGTAAGTTACAGGAGAACGCACAAAGCTACTCTAAAAATAAGCTTGGTGGAGTCCATACGACAATTATAGGGGGACGGGCTGGTAAAAAACTTGTAAAGCTTGTAAGCCAGCACCCTGAAGTAAAAAAGGTAATTCCAACCGTAATTTCCGTAAAAGGTGTTGCAGGAGGAAGCCTTGCCGGAAAAGTATTGCGTGCGGATGCGAGAGGGAACTTGAGGCTATTGCTCTCTGAAGGCAGGAGTTTTCAGGAAATAAGACTGGTAACAACAGTTGGTACCGCTGAAGAGGGAGATAGAATTATGGACGAACTGAATGGAATCTTAAAAACTGCCCTCTGAGGCGTTAAAGGAGAGACAAGTAATTGGGGTTTATAGGTATCGACCATGGCACAACTGCAATGCGTTTTGCTCTCATAGAAGGGGAAAATATCCTGACCTTTGAGCTTGAGAGGGCTGAGGCAGCGGCCATGTCCGAAAATGAGATTCTGACTTCGATTGAGGAACATTTTGAAATTCGGCGTGAGACAATCAACCTTATCGCATTGACTTACTCGATGGGAGATGGTTTTTCCACAATTAAGGATGTAAGGAGCCTGGAAGGAAGAGGGCTTAGGAGTGTTGAAGGAGCAGGAAAAAAGACAGGTGGGGGCACAAGAGTTTTTGATGCCATCCGGAACTCGGGAGTTCCGGCAATAGCAATCCCTGGCCTTCATATGGAGAGCAAGGTGGATTCCAGAATGAAGGTATTTTCCCATCTTACAAGCCCTGAAAAACTGGGAATTGCTTACCACATCCTGTGCCTTGGCTATAAAAACTTCGTAGTTTCCGATATAAGCTCAAATACTGTTACTCTTGCCATCGCTGATGGAAAGGTAGTTGGGGCAATCGATGCTTGCATATTCGCCCCGGGTGTTCATCATGGTCCTCTTGACCTGCAAGCTATCAGGGATGTAGACAACGGACATTGCACCGCAAATCAGGCATTTATAAACGCAGGAGCTTTGAAAATGACCCCCTATAAAGATAGGGAAGAACTACTCAGTGCAGCCGAAATAGAAGAAAGTCCTGCTCTCCTGGCCCTTGATACTATTGCGCTATTTGCAGCCATGGAAATTGTTTCAATGCAGCTTCTTCTTAAGGACTACAAGGTAACAGGAGAGATTTTTCTTGCGGGGTCAGTAGGCGAATCCGAATATGTGCAGAAGAAAATCCGTGCACATCTGGGGCAGGAATGCCAGTGTCTCGGAAAGTGGCACGCTGCAATAGGCTGTGCCGAGATCGCAAGGGATGTTTTTGCAGGAGAAAACGAAATCCTCGGCGTAGAAGTTAACTATCCTTAAAAAAGTGAGAAAGGAATATCATAAAAGGACAGGCATAAGTCAGGTTTTTTCTGCGGATTCTTCATACATATTGTCCTGATATTCCGATGCACCAATTTTTCCTTCGCCTGATCCCATACCATCGGGTTCATCATAACTGCTCATTTTGTCTTTCTTCATAAGAATAACATAGTCCGCAGAATTCTTGAGCGCTGTGGAAAAACCGGGTTCAACCCCGAAAATGATAGTCTCTTTTCCGTGTTCATTTGCTTTGTTTAACAGTGGCTTGAAGTCCGCATCCCTTGTAACGATCGCAAGAGTATCAATGTTAGGGTTATATACCAGCTCCATGCCCTCTACCGCGAGGCGTACATCAACATCGCTCGAACAAATTATAGGTTCAAGCCCATGATTTTCGATAGCTTCCACGAGCTTGTCAGAGGCGTACTGGTTAAGGAAAACGCGCCCGATTTTGATATTTCCGTAGTCTTTCAGGACGTCCCTTATCTCCTCCAGATTTACATCAAATTCTTTTCTGAGAATATTCGGACCATCCACTAAAAGTCCTATTTTCCGCCTGCCAATTTCTTTTTTCGAGCGGAGGTATTTTGAAATTGAGTCAATTCCGCTTTTTACAGGTTTCATCATCAATGTCCTCTGTGATCTTGCGGTTCACGGAACCTGTGCCTTATTTGTTTGTGCCATATGAGACCATACAGCACTAACCCTGGGGGGAAGCTACACTTCCAGCAGCCCTCCAATCTGCCGGTGCAGAGTTTATGCTTCCGAGGTCAGTTTTTGAGGTTTAAAGTTCCGAATTTCTAAGATTTATATCTTGATACCGCAATTTTGCATTCAATCCGATGATACTTATATCTGCTTTTTTGTAGTAAAACATTTGCATATTCAGGCAATCAAAATTTATTACTTTTATCTTTCTGTAAATGACTGGATCGAAAAACCTCGAGACTCTTCCTGCGAACAGGATAGAAGACACTCCGGCAGATCAAAAATTACGATCTATAAAAGGTAGATCCGTAATACGTAATCCATAATACGTAATCCATAAAACGTAATCCATAAAACGTAGTATTATATTTATAAATTATCGGAAAAAGGTCCCTTTTTTACTTCCCTAATAACGTATGGAGATTCTTTGAGCTCAAAAATGTTTTCCGTTTTTCGTCCTTTTTTACGCCTGAGATACTGGATTTCCCCGAGTCTTTCCAGAAAAGCCTCATAAACTTCCATAAACTGCTCAAATTCCGGGTCATTGAGCTCTATCACCCCTTCCCTGCCCGCAGGCCAGTCATAAACGTGAAGAAGTGTAATTTCCCGTACCCTTTTTAAGTTTTCATCCTCAGGCGGTTTTTCAAAGTACAGGGTCTTTTTCAACTCCGGAGACCAGGCTGCAAATAGCTTCCTAAAATTAAAGACCAGGATAGGGATTTTTTCTCCTGGATCTGGCCTGGGATAGTAGTACGTGCCTTCTAGAAGGTCATTCCCTTCCAGAGTTACCACCTGCCAATTCCAGAGTTACCACCTGCCAATATACCTGGGTTTTAGAGTATCTTCTTGAATTTTCTTTATGCGGAACCCCATATAAAGACCGACAATGAGACCGCTGAGGTGGGCTGTATGGGCTATCATATCCGAGGAGTTAACCATCAGAAAATCAAAGAAAGCAAAAAGAACCAGGGCATATTTTAGCTTCATCGGAATAAAGTAAACATAGACACGAATATCTGGCTCCAGTATTGTAAGGGCTGCAAAGACTCCGTAAATCGCTCCGCTTGCGCCAACCATCGGGCCAGGAGAGATATCGAATATTGGCTGACTTAAAAATTTATACCCTATTGCCGATAGAATACCGGCAGTGAAAAAAATGGTCAGAAGCTGTCTGTTCCCTATCCGCTGCTCAAGAGCAGTTCCGAAGAAGTACAGGACGAGCATATTGAATAAAAGGTGAAATAAACCGTTGTGCAGAAATATGTATGTAATAAGCGTCCACGGTCTTGTTACAAGATAATTAGGGTCAAAATAAAGAGCGTTAAAATAGACATCACCTATGCCCGGAATCATTTCTAGGAAGAATGAAAACGTGCAAAGGGCAATAATTGCTATTGACGGGCTTGCGAAAATAGGATTTTTACCTGTCACCTGTTCCGCCTCCAGGGATGTAAGTTGCATTAAGGTCAAACATATTTCCAATTACTCTCCGGTTTATATTTCCAATTACTCTCTGGTTAATTATCGTATAAAGCTGCCTTGAATTTGAAGTAATTAGAGAATCTGAGTCGGTTTGAGTACCTTACCTGCAACCCAGATAAAGCGTCTCAGCCTAGAATGACATCAGCAATATCATTTTCATTGGCTTAATCATTGACATTTGCCTGCATAGCAGCGTGTAATATACCTTGCAAGCATTATTTGTAAGCCTCGCTATAGATACATAATGTATTCTTATGTAATCGTTTAAACCATCTATCTGCGTATAACTCTATCATTTAGGGGGTTTGAAATGGCTGACTGAAGACATAAGAAAATGAATATATTACGGTTTGTAGAGTAAACTCTTAATTCTGAAAATTTTATGAAATTAAATTAAGTGTCTACTTAAATACTTTAGGACCTACGCACTTGAAGTACAAAATCAAGTACAATTGGCGTTGTGATTGATTTTGCATTTTATA
>DATMYS010000062.1:0-13074 GCA_035560835.1 Methanosarcina sp. | reverse complement strand
TTATAACTTGGAATTGTAATATGGCTTTCCGGAAGAAGTACAAACACATTCTTCCATTTGATCCTGATTTATTAATTGTTTCTGAGTGTGAGCATCCAGATAAATTCAGCGATAAGTTTCACAATAATATTTTATGGATAGGTGATAACAGAAACAAGGGCCTGGGTGTTTTCAGTTTCAATGATTTTGAAATTGCAATCCATGAGTTTTATTGTGAAAATTACAGGTATGTACTTCCTGTCACAGTGAACGGCAGTGAAACCACGAATCTTATTGCTATCTGGTCGCAGAACAATATGGAGGACCCCAGAAGGAGATACATTGGAGAAGTTTGGAAGTCATTGAATTACTATAAAGGTTTACTCAGATTTCCAACGATTATTGCAGGTGATTTCAACTGGAATGTTATCTGGGATCAGGGGAATCAGAAATATCCTCTTTACGGAACACTCACTGATGTAATTAATTTGTTAGAGCAATTTGATATTTTCAGTATGTATCATAATTTTACAAATGCAGAGTTCGGGATCGAAAGGGAACCGACACTGTATTTCAGAAAAAATAAGAAGACTCCTTATCATATAGATTATATTTTTGCGCCTGCTGAAATTATTAATCGTGGGAAATCATTTTCTATTGGCAAATATGAAGATTGGATCTTTCTGAGTGATCATATGCCTTTAATAGCAGAATTAGAGTGAGTTAATTTGTGCTTTGGAATTTCTATATGGAAATCTTGCAGTATCTTCTTTTTAGTATCTTCTTTTTAATTGTGTAGCTTCTTTTTATCTGTCCTCTGTTTTTACATGGGAAAGGCCGCTCTCCTGCGTCGAGCATGACAAGAACTACTCAATACGGCGAATAAGGTTATACGGGTTAGAATAATCTAGAATTTAGTTCTCTTGAACAAAATAACTGCTATAGCCTATAAATTAGTCCTCTTGAGCGAAGCGAAAAGGACAGCGCACTGCAGAGCCGCAACTCTGCCACTCTAAAAACAGCCCGGTTTTTAAGAGTTCCTCCATTTCAATACCTTCCAGGATCTCAAAAGCAAGATTTGCCGTAAATTCGTCTTCCGAATCCAGTAAAGCCTGCAAACGTGGTCTGTCCTCTTCAGTACATATCTTTTTGAGGGCTCCGGCTGCTTCGGCTTTTACAAAGCGGTTCCAGTCATATAGGCTGTCGATAAGGGGTTCGATAGCTTTTTTCGGCTTTATCCGGCCGAGGGCTTTTGCAGCAGCCAGGCGCGTGAAATCGTCCGTATCCGCAAGAGCGGCAATAAGGTGATCGACTGCGTTTTCAGCTTTAATCCGGCCAAGAGCTTCGGCAGCTCCCGATCTTCCTTCATTATTCTGGTCCATCAGCGCATCAATAAGAGGTTCTATAGCTCGCCTGGATTTTATTTTTCCAAGCGCTTTTGCAGCTTCTTCTTTTACAGAGCCATTGTTGTCAAAAACCAGGACATCTATCAGGGGCTGGAGGGCTTTTTTTGACCTTATCCTTCCGAGGGTATCGGCTGCAAACCGGCGCACGGTTGCGTCTCTGGACTTGAGGGCGCTGACCAGCGGGGGAATAGCTTTTTCACAATCAAAAAGCCCCAGAGACTCGGCTGCAAGCCTCCGGACCTCATCGTCTTCATTATCAAGGGCACTGATCAGGGATTCAAACGCTCTTTCGCGCCTGCTTTCAGATAAATTTTGCAGGGCTTTTGCTGTCTCCTTTCGCACAAGCTTATCTTCGTCTTTCAGGGCGTAATCAATGAAATCAAAGATTCGGTCCGCTATGCAGTCCGGAACTCCATCGCAATTTATCTGGCCCAGAGCTCTTACTGCTCCCTGCCTTGTAAAAGGATCTTCGGACTTGAAAATCCGAATAAGCGGCTCAAGAACTTTTTCGGATTCAAGCTGCCCGAGCGCATTTGCAGCTTCCTTCCTGACAAAACGGTTTTCATCCCCCAGTGCAAAAAGAAGCGGGGCAATAGCTTTCCGGACTTTAATCATTCCCAGGGCTTTTGCTGCTTCCAATCGGACTAAATGGCTGTTGTCCTGGAGTTTATTTATCAGGGTTTTAGCAGTTCTTTCAGATCTTATTTCTCCAAGGGCTTCTACGGCTGTCTTTCTTACAAATTCATCCTCATCCGAGAGTGCAGAAACAAGGGAATCAAGCGTTTTTTCGGACCCTACCACCCCGAGTCCTTTTGCAGCTTCCCTTCGGACGAAACGGCTTTCATCCCCAAGCATATTGACAAATCTGTCCAAAGCCCTATCAGATTTGATTTCTCCAAGCGCTTTTGTAGCAATCCAGCGTACAAATTCATCTTTATCTTCAAGGGCATCTACAAATGGTTCAACAGCTCTTTCCGATCTCATCCGGCCCAGGGCTTCGGCAGCTCCCAGACGGACAAGCTTATCTTCTTCATGAAATGCTTTTATAAGAGCTTCAGCTGCTTGCCTGGAGTTTGTTCTTCCAAGAGCCCCTACAGCTCCAATTCGAACAAAGTCATCGTTGGCCCCAAGTGCGGAAATAAGGACTTCCAGCGCTTTTTCAGATCCAATCTGCATTAACGCATTTGCAGCCTCCAGACGGACAGCCCGATTCTTATCTTTAAACGTGTCCCTGAGCAATTCGATCGCTCTTTCGGATCCTATTAATCCAAGAGACTTTACGGCTTCTATCCGCACAGAATAATCTTCGTCCCCAACTGCAGCCTCAAGCGGAACAAGTGCCATCTCGGATCTTGTTTCCCCAAGCACTTTCGCAGTTTCTCTTTTTACCCCGATATCTTTATCCTTAAGTGCTCCAGTATTGGCCCTGATCCCACAGGTGCCGAGTCTTCCAAGGCTCTGAACAGCCTTTACTTTTTCTACGGCATACCTGCTGTCAAGTTTCCTGGCAAGTAAAGCACATAATTTTCCTTTTGTTTCGGGGCTGGTTCTCACAGCACATTTTGAAGCCAGATATAAGTTTCCGCTTGAGACCATCGAATTTACAAGTTCTTCTCCTGATTCGAGTAAATCCGAGGTGAGCATTATCACATTCTCCCATCTCGGATTCCTGAACGCCTTTGAGATGTCCATCCCTTTTTCAAAGTATGTTTTTAGCTTTAAAGCTGCAAAATATTCCTGAAAAGCGCGATCTATTCCGAACTTTACTTCGGACTTCTTTCTTATCAGGAGTCCGAGCCCTAAGCAGATATGAAGGAGTTTCCTCGCCCTTATTCCACCAGACCTGCTGTACTCTGTATTCTTTCCAGACCTGCTGGATTCTATATATGCTTCTGCCACTTCAAGGGTATATTTATACTTACATGAGATCTGATTCCTGCACTGGAGTTTGAAGGCCAGGTTCATCAGGACATTTTCAACGTCTATTCTCTCTGTATTTAGCTCCTTAATATTTATTCTTCCCTTATTAAGCTTTTTGGCATCTATTTTTTCCATATTCAGCTTTTTAGTATCTATTATTCCCGTATTAATCTTCTTGTTATCTATTATTCTCGTGTTCAGCTCCTGAGAATCTGTTCTTTCGGCACTGAACTCTTGAGAACCCGTTCTTCCATAAGGTATCCTTTCTAAACTGATTCTCTCAAAGCTTATTCTTAGAGGCAGTTGGTTCTGGGATCTGAAAAAGTCCTCTCTTATCCTGTAATCTTTAAAAAGTTCTGAAACGAAAGCCTGATATATTTCTGCTCGGCTGGAAGGAATAGAGTCAAAAAGAGTAAAGTGCTGGATGTCTCCCGTTTGTTCTCTCGCCCCCATATACGCTGTTGAAAGCTTGATCCAGAGGTAAAGCAGCAGAGGGTTCTGGAGAATAGGCTTTGACTGAATTTCCTCCAGGCTTCTGGCTTTTAAAAGCTTTGCCTGTCTCTTATTGGGGACATTCTTTTCTATAAATAGCCTAATATTTTCATCGGTCAATTTCTCAAGTTCGGAAAGTGCAAATGTGCTTTTTAAGCTATCAGAAGTCTCTGGTCTCGAGGCAATAACATATCTACAGGCTTCATACTCGGAAATAAAATCGGAGATCTCATCAAAGGGAGAGAAATTCTCCGAAGGCGTGAGCAGGTCAAGCCCATCCAGTAGCAGCAGGGCCTTTCCTTCGAGCAGTTTCTTAAAATCCGTCTCAGAAATGCCTTTTTTCGCTACATATACTTTTAAGTGATTATAAAAAGAACCTTTAACATAGGAACCAAGTTCTATATATATCGGAACAAATCCTTCTCTTTTCAGGAGGTATTCCCTGGCATAAACAGTACTCAGCCACTTAAGGGTGCTTGTCTTTCCTGAACCTGCTTCCCCATAAATTATCAGGTGATTTTCTTTTTCCACAATTTGAGAGATCTTGAAGTCGTAGGCAAGGGAAACCCTTTCTTCGAAAAGCCTGCGCGTGATTGGTAATATTTCTCTGGCAGATAATCCCACGTAGTTACAGACTTTATCTCTATCTTCCAGTATTACATTTTTCAGGTACGTTCCCAGGTCCCCATTTGAGCTACTTTCAGTTACGGACTCAGGCATAATGCCCCCCCACAATCTATAAACGGTGTTATCGAGGCGTAGCCGCTTTGATGCCGTTATTTCTTTCATCAGGCATGCTTTTCGTCCTGATACACTCCCTTTTGCTATTCAGGTTTGTAGAAATCTTCCAGGTTTGATTTTTACTCTACACTTTTTATAAGCATCATATTATAAAACAGCTATTTACTTTTCCTTGCAAATGTTAAGCCAACATTGAGCCTGCGGTCTCAAGCCTCTGAACGGATATACCTGAATCTGGCTAATGTTTTAGGACCCCATAAGAAAACTACGATTATAGCTATGATCGTAATGATCGCATAGCCGACAGCCGCGTCGCCAAGTTCGTAAGCTGAACGACCCCCGGGAAATATACTCCTTCCGGTATTGGTCACGGCATGAAAGAGTATGGCCGCAAAGACGCTATTTCCGGTGTTGTTATAAAGCCAGATGGTCAGTACCCGGAAACTGATTGTCAGGAGGGTTCCCCAGAACATCAATCCCGGAGTCTGACCGATTTGAATCATGGACGGGTAATGCCATACCGCATGTATCGATCCCATAATGAGACTGGTTGTTAGTGCGCTGTACCTGGCCTGCATGGGATCAGTGACGTATCCCGTATATCCAAGCTCTTCCCCCGCAGCTGCGAGAAAGAACCCAATAAATATGAGTGGGGTTGCAAGGGGAATGTGCCATTCGCTTGGGACGGGCAGACCTATAAGGCGCATTGCCCAGTAGGTCAGTACATAGAGAAGTGGCATCAAGAAATTATGGGAAGATACCAGATTCTTTGCTTGATTCTCTTATAATCTAAGGCTCTCTTCCATAGTTTCCGTACTCCCTGAAATTTATCTTCCCGGTACATAAGGATTGAGGCCGCCATCAGCGGAACAAAAGTGGCCCCAATGTCTGTTACAGGAAGATTATCCACAGGAAGATTCATCGGAAAGATGATGTTAACCACCCAGAACGGAATCGAAAGGGCAAAAACAAGTGTAAAGAAGAGAAGAGGTGACCTTTTAGATGACGCACTGGCGTTCATAGTTTGTAGTCTCCTGAATGGCTTATCTAGTTTTTATTGAACGCAAATTTCTTTTTGTGCTGCACTTTTTTAAGTTTTTTACATACATCAATTGAAAGCGGTGACCTTAGGCCGTTGAGCGGGCATACCTGTATCGAGCCAGTGTCTTGGGACCCCATAAGAATATGACTATTGCAACCGTGACTGCCATAAAGATAAAGGCAATGACTGGGTCATAATATGAACCGTAAATGGGAAAAAGGACCAGTTCACTAACGTTGGTCGTGGCATGAAATGCGATAGCTGCGAATACGCTTTTTCCGGTATTGTTGTAAATCCAGACGATCAGAACTCGTAGCAAAATCGAAGTCGCACTTTGTCCTGTCACCCAGAGTGGAGTGTAGTGGGCTTGGAGCCATGGTGTGATGTGCCACATTGTCCACACTATCCCCAAAATAATACTGGTTTTTAATGCGTTCTCCTTACCCTGCAGTGGGTCCGTGGCATATCCAGTCCAACCTATCTCCTCACCTATTCCCCCGATGAAAAAAATCACAAAAAATATCGGTACCATCAAAACTGGAAATTGGAAATTAGGAATCGGTACCTCCATTAATTTCATCAATCCATATTCCAGAACTATTATGCAAGGCATCAAGAAAAAGATAGGTATATACCAGATCTTCCTTTTGATCCTTTTAAAATCAAAGGATCTCTTCAATAGTTGCTTTACGCCATTCGATCCATTCTCCCTGTAAATTAGAATCAAAGCTGCGATCATTGGACAAGCGAGCACAAGTGCACCCACAGGAAGATTAAACGGAAGTGGAAGTTTTTGTTCGGCGATATCCCCTATCAGCCAGAATGGAACAGATATAATGAAAACAAGCAAGAAGAATTTTAGAGCTGACTGTTTGGATGATACGCTATTGTTCATGGCCTGTGATCTCCTGGACGGCTTAATTTCCGAGAATCATTTGATTAAAGTTATTTAACAAGGATTGAAGGGATTCCCACAAACTTCCCATATCGAGCAACCTCTAATTCTAATGCCTCTTGCTCTTCTTCGTTCAATTGCCGGAATGGATTTAGCCTGATTTCAACCATGCTTTTCTTCGATATGCTTTTCTTCAAAGCTTTGTCCCAGGTGCCTGCCACTTTGCCATTTAAAATAATAACTGCGGTCAAAGCATTACCCCTTGAAATCATTCTCTCAATGTCTCTAGCTTCACTGATATCTCCTCTATCTTTGTAGGCGATCACATACTCGTCATAAATTGATAGTAAAAATGCGGATGGAGATTCTGGTATTGTCAAATTTGTCTGAGTAGAGAACCAATAGGTTTTTCCGTTAAGGGTTATTTGATCTAACTTTGATTTGATTAAATCCAGGGCATCTCTTGCGTCTTTAATGGTAAGCCCAGACCACCAGGAAAAGTCCTGTAGCTGAGCTGGCCCATGACCTGTAAAATATCTGAGTGCCAGTCTAGCAAGAGCCTGTTCTCGACTCAGCTTCTTTGCTTTCCCCACTCGTTCTTCCAGAAGTGCATAAGTAAACTGCTTCCCACGCCTTGGTCCGCTGCAAATCAATCCGTCAAGCTCCGCCCACATTATGATGTGAGCCAGACGTTGAACATTGGTTTCGATACCTTCATCCATCAATACTGTCTTAAGCTCTTGCCGGGTAAGATAGGAGTGACCCTCCAGCGCTTTGACAATTGTGGCGCTGCTTCTTGCAAATAATGCGTCATCGAGCTCGAGTTTCCTATTGTAGTGCGCAAGAAGTGTTTTAACTCTCGGTGCTGTCAACTCAAGCATCCAGCGGATGTCCTCCGGCGCAATGAAATGCCAGGTAGGGCGCATTACATGAGTACGCAGGATCGTTCCTTTGTTGAAAGCTTTTTCAATGTCTTCATCGGTTGAATTCTTTATACGGAGCCCAAGCGCCCGTTTAGCTGCAGCAAAGTCCTGTGCCTGAACTGCACCTAAGTATGAAACCGCTTCAGCTACACTTTTAAACGGAGAATCACTCAGACCAGTGTTATGAAGACGCAGCATGATAATTTCTGTAGAGTTCATTTTTGTGAAGATATCAGTTTCTTCCCTACACACACCAGCGCATATTTCTATACGCGTTACAGCTCTTGTAGTCCTCAGAGTGTTACTGGGGCACAACAGCAACGGCATCCATCTCTACTAGGAAATCCGGGTTCGCCAATCCCGATACAAAGGCGAATGTGATAGCTGGCGGATTAGGTCTTCGACCCCAGAATTGCTGGAAGGCTTCAAAGGCCGGCTGAATATTTTGTCCCTGAACTACATACACATTCCATTTGACGATATGATCCAGTTCAGCGTCAGCAGCTTTCAGCGCTATCTGCAAATTGGCTAAAACTTGCTCAGTCTGCTTTTTGATGTCTCCTTTTCCGATAACTGTTCCAGAGGCGTCTACTGCGTCCTGTCCACCAATATAAATTGTCTTTACCTTACCAGTTACGACAATTACGTTGGTGAATGCCGGGTTCTTATGTAAATCGTTAGGATTAAGGTGGAGAACCTGTCCCTCTTGCATGTGTATCACCGTCCTTCGTATGCCCGCTTCAGAGCTTCTATGTCGTATTTTTTCATCCCATAAATCGTGATGATAACACTTTTGGATTCCTCAGTGTCAGGATCATTTAGCATTTCGTCCACAATGCTCGACCCTGATAACAGGTAAATATGAAGCAATTTGCCCCCTTGCTTCACAGGCTAATCAAGCTCTTAACCATATTCAAGCTTGAAAATATATTATTAAAAACACATTATTAAGTTTATGTCAGTTTAACCTCTTTTCCGTCTATTTTTTATCCCCTTTCTAATTTTCAGGGCTTACGCACTTGAGGCACAAAAAGTAGTAGTAAACTCATAACTTTATAAAATTAAAATTATAACTATTACATTTACTGTACTTGATTTTGCAGCATAAGTGCGTAAGTCTTAGAGTTTTTCGTTATCTTCAGCCTTCTATATTTACAGCTTTTTGTTCTGTCCTTATCTTTTGTTATTCCGAATAAGTTCCAGAACCTCACAGAGTTTTTTTACAGTCTCGGAAACGGTTTGCATACCGATGGAGTCTTCTTCTACCGGGTTCCAGGTTATTCCGCCGAAATGGGCGTTATCGCCAATTACAATCATACCGTGAATGTGCATCCAGTCGTGAATTGACTGAATGGTTTTTTCCTGACCTCCGTTTCTTGAGCCTCCGACTGAGAGAGCTGCTCCAACTTTGTTTTTAAGTGCAAAATTATTGCGGCGAAGCAGGACACTTCTATCAAAAAGGGCTTTAAGCTGGGCAGGATAATTCCCCATATACACAGGAGATGCAACAATTATGCCGTCTGCCGCTTTCATCTTCTCATAAACTTCCTCCATATTATCCTCAATAATACAGGAAGTTTTTTCTATGCAAGCTCCGCATACTTTACAGGGGGCAATTCCCTCGTCTGAGAGAAAAACAGTATCGGTTTCAAAACCTTTTTCTTTTGCAATTTCGAGAGCAGTTGCAATCATTTTCTCACAGTTCTGACCCTTTCGAGGGCTACCTGAAATTCCCAGTATCTTCATTAAAACCATTCCGGAACTCTTTTATATTAATTTATCATTTATATTCAGTACTATTGTCTTAAGTTTCACGGATCTGATATAAGATTAATCCAGATCGTTAGATATCTAAAGATAAAATTTGTATTAAAACGGTGCTGGCAGCTCTAAATATATATCTTTTATTTTTATATATATCCCTATCCATTTTACGTAAATTTATATATTAAGACCCAGCTAACTTAAACTACTCCAATTATATAGGAGGTTGGTTGATTGGTAACATTTTTAGAAAAGATCAGTGAAAGAGCAAAGAAACTCAACAAAACAATCGCTTTACCTGAAACTGAAGATATAAGAACCATCCAGGCAGCTGCCAAGATCCTCGAAAGAGGTATTGCAAATGTTGTCCTTGTCGGTAATGAGGAGGACATCAAGGCCCTTGCTGGAGATCTTGACCTCTCAAAAGCAAAGATTGTAAATCCTGAAACATATGAGAGAAAAGATGAATATGTTCAGACTTTCTACGAGCTGAGAAAGCATAAAGGTGTTACACTCGAAAGCGCAGCCGAAATTATGAAGGATTACGTTTACTTCGCTGTTATGATGGCCAAACTCGGCGAAGTCGACGGAGTAGTCTCAGGTGCTGCTCACTCTTCCTCTGATACACTTAGACCCGCTGTCCAGATCGTTAAAACTGCCCCGGGAGCAGCTCTCGCATCTGCCTTTTTCATCATTGCCGTACCGGACTGTGAATACGGATCAAACGGGACATTCCTCTTTGCTGACTCGGGTATGGTTGAAATGCCCAGTCCTGAAGACGTTGCAAACATTGCTGTCATTTCTGCAAAAACCTTTGAACTGCTGGTTCAGGACAATCCATATGTTGCAATGCTTTCTTACTCCACCAAGGGAAGCGCACACAGCAAACTGACCGAGGCAACAGTCGCTGCCACAAAGATGGCACAGGAACTCGCTCCTGATATTCCAATTGACGGTGAACTCCAGGTAGATGCAGCAATTGTTCCAAAAGTTGCAGCTTCAAAGGCTCCAGGAAGCCCTGTTGCTGGCAAGGCCAATGTCTTTATATTCCCCGACCTCAACGCTGGAAACATAGCATACAAGATTGCCCAGAGACTTGCAAAGGCTGAAGCCTATGGTCCTATCACTCAGGGACTTGCCAAGCCAATTAATGACTTGTCCAGAGGATGCAGCGACGAAGATATTGTAGGTGCCGTTGCAATTACCTGTGTCCAGGCCGCAGCACAGGATAACAAATAATCTCAAATATTTCTATATTTGCGAACGTTTTAGGAAGCTTTTTATTGACTTTCATATATAAAATATTTATTGTATATATAAAACGTAAATTAAAAGCAATCTATGAATTGGGGTTTAAACATGAAGGTACTGGTTATAAACGCAGGAAGCTCATCCCTGAAATATCAGCTCATTGATATGACCAACGAGTCTCCCCTTGCAGTGGGTCTCTGTGAGAGGATAGGTATCGACAACTCAATCATTACTCAGAAAAGATTCGATGGCAAGAAACTGGAAAAGACTACTGACTTCCCCAATCACAAAATAGCTATGGAAGAGGTTGTCAAGAGTCTTACCGATCCGGAATTTGGTGTCATCAAGGATATGAATGAGATTAATGCTGTAGGGCACAGGGTTGTGCATGGTGGCGAGAAATTTACTGCTTCGGCTTTAATTGACGCAGATGTAGAAAAGTCTATAAAAGACTGTTTTGATCTGGCTCCTCTCCACAACCCTCCAAATATGATGGGTATTACTGCCTGTCAAGAACTCATGCCTGGCGTACCAATGGTTGCCGTGTTTGACACTGCGTTCCACATGACAATACCACAATATGCCTACATATATGCTCTGCCATACAGCATGTACGAAAAATATGGGATCAGGAAATACGGTTTCCACGGAACTTCCCACATGTACGTTGCCAGAAGGGCTATCGCTATGCTTGGAAAACCCGCAGAGGAAACTAAGATTATCACCTGCCACCTCGGGAACGGTTCAAGCATTGCAGCTGTTAAAGGTGGAAAATCCATTGAGACCACAATGGGCTTTACTCCGCTCGAAGGGGTCTGCATGGGTACCAGATGTGGTTCCATTGACCCTGCAGTAGTTCCCTTCATGATGGAAAAAGAAAACCTCTCTCCTAGGGAAATCGACACCCTTATGAACAAGAAGTCCGGTGTGCTTGGAGTTTCCGGGATCAGCAATGACTTCAGAGACCTTGATGAAGCCGCATCCCACGGTAATGAGAGAGCCGAGCTTGCCCTCGAAGTCTTCGCTTACAAGATCAAGAAAGTCATTGGTGAGTATTCAGCTGTGCTCGATGACCCAGATGCAATAGTTTTTACCGCAGGCATCGGAGAAAATAGCGCAACCATCAGAAAGAGAATTCTTTCCGGTCTTGAGAACTTTGGAGTAAAGATTGACGACGAAAAGAACAAGATCAGAGGCCAGGAAATCGATATCTCCACTCCAGATTCAAAGGTTCGAGTCTTTGTTATCCCTACCAATGAAGAACTTACCATTGCAAGGGATACTAAGGAAATTGTTGAGACCGAAGTTAAACTACACAGTTCCATACCTGTTTGAAAGTAAAGGAGATTTCTCCTTTATCTTTTCTGTTTTTGAATTTAAACAGTCTTCTTCCGTTTTCCACGTTTTTTCAAGAATTTCTTTTTCAGCCTTCCATAGCTGAAACTTACATTGTCATAAAATTAATACCCTTTAAGAATAACTGTCCTTAAGCTGTCATATGACTATGAACCCGGTATATCTTATTCTTCACGCATCCATACCAGATAGGGTATTGGCAGACATGGTTTTTGAGGCCGCCCAAGCAAAGGATCAGCATATATTGTGTCTTGAAGCTTTTGATATTCTGAAAGCTTACGGCATTCCTGTGGTAAAGACAGCACTTGCAAAAACTGCAGACGAAGCCATAAGCGCTGCAGAATAGATAGGTTATCCGTTTGTAATGAAGGTTATTTCTCGTCAGATTCCTCATAAGTCCGGTATTGGAGAAATCAAACTCTCCCTTCAAAATGCCGCTGAGGTAAAAACTGCCTATCAGGACATGATAGAAAACATCATAAAAAACGACCGATGTTTTCCTTGAAAGTATACAGCTTCAGCCAATAATCTCAGGCGGCAAAGAAGTAATTCTAGGGATGGTTCATGATCCCACTTTTGGGCCCATGTTGATGTTCGGGCTTGGCGGAATTTATGTAGAAATTCTCAAGGATGTTAGGTTTGCAATAGCACTTGTTGACGAAAAAGAGGCCAGAAAGATGATTACAGGGATCAAGACCTATCCCGCTTCTTTCCGGAATCAGGGGAAAAAGCCTTATGATATTGGCGCGCTTGCAGACACAATTCTCAGGGTTTCGAGCCTTGTTTGTGATTTTCCGGACATTGAAGCACTCGAGATAAACCCTATGATGGTTTTTGAGGGGGGAAAAGGCGCTCTTGCTGTGGATATGAGGTTGATACTGAAGACTAGCCTGTGACTTTTTTGGATCAAGCACAACCGTTGATCCGCAACCGTTGCGCCGGTTGATCAAAACCGTTGCGCCGGTTTATCACGCCGATAGGGTTTGGGGATAAGATTATCAAATCCAAACGTTTCCAGGTTTTCGATCAAACCTTTTCTCAAAAGGTTTGCGGTCAAGCCTTTTTTAAAAGTATGTTATCACGCCGCTACTCGGGTTTTCGCTCAAGCCTTTTTTGAAAAGGCTTGCAGTCAAGCAGTTTTTTGAAAATGTTTGCAGTCAATTTTTCTAATTTTTCCAAATCCTTATCAAAAACTTTTTCGCCATCAGTTGGCAGTGGTTTCAGAATTATGAGACGACTTCGGGCCTGGTCATACTAAAATTATAACATTTGTTTCGTACATACTAAGAATAGTAAATGAGGTGG
>DATMYS010000061.1:0-3507 GCA_035560835.1 Methanosarcina sp. | reverse complement strand
AGAGTTTACTTTTGAGCTGTTTTAAATTTGTCTTTTAAATGTGAATAAAACTCTTGCTCTTTTCCAGTGGTCTTTCTGAGCAGCCGTTCCACAATCAGCTCGGGAGTACTTCGAGCAATACGATTGTATACAGGATTCCGATTTACGATCAATTCAAGGCGAGAATCCAGACCATCTGCTTCAATCCCATCTACTCTTACATCTGTTCCGGTATTTTCAAGGATAAGTTCCGAAAGATGGGAAACAAAAATCCCAAGACTCTGTTCATTTTTGGACAGATATTCAAGAATTCCTGCTATAATTCTCGCAGAGGCACCAGGCTCAGTGATCGATTCCAGTTCGTCCGCAAGCACCAGTTTTCCTGAGGCTTCGGAGAGCACTGAGAACTGCTTGAGGGTAGTTTCAAAAGCTCCTGCATCAAGAGTTCCTTTCGATTTCCCGAAATAGTAAAATTCTTCTACAGGCCCGAGTTCAAGTTTTTTTGCAGGGACCGGAAAGCCCATATACCCAAGAATTACGCACTGGGCAAGGAGCTCAAGCAGGGAAGTTTTGCCCCCTGAGTTTACTCCGCTCAAAAGTACAACCCTGTTTTCCAAACCTACCGGGGAAAAGCCAGTTTTTCCTATGGAATAATTTATAGGGTCGATTTTTCCATGACGTGCTTTTAAGAAGAGGTTTTCTCCGGCTGTAAAACCTATTCCGGCTTCAGAAATCAACTCTGGCAGTTTCAGCTGGAACTTTGCCGAAAAGCAGGCTATCGAAAAACCCAGGTCAAAATCCAGGACTTTCCTGATAAGCTTTTCTACAGGCTGGTGAAAAGCTGAGAGCGTTTTTGCAAGCTCCCTTTTTCGGGCAAGCCTTGTTTTCTCAAGGGTATTGTTCAATTTTTGCCTGAGAAGCTGCAACTGGGATTGGTCTGCACAGAGAGGGTAGGAAATTTCGTCAGGAAAGAGTGAGTCGAGCATTAGTTTTTCTTGCTTCTGAAGCCCTAGCATTTCAGCAAGCTCTTCTTTGACAGCTTCAATCTCAGCTTTATAGATTCTATTAAGTTCCTTTGTAAGCAGGTCTTTAATCTCCATTCCCCCACTCACAAGCCTGACGAGTTCCTGCCCGCTCAGAGTAAGGGAACTTGCCTCAAGGGTTCGGTTCATGCGCTGGTTAGCCTCATTCAGAGCCGAAGTCAATGCAGGATCCAGGTTTTGAAGGGCTGCTCCGAGCCTGTCAAGGTCATGATCAAAACCTTCAACAGGCTTTCCATCCTCACCGAGTTTTGAGAGAGCAGTCTCGAGTATATCAAGCTCCTCTTTCGAAAACTCCTCAAATAGCTCAAAATTCTCGGAGCGGAGATTAGATACGATATTCAGACAGGCGCGGATGCAGTCCAGATTCCGTGCAAAAAACGCCAGTTCTTTTTCAGGCAAAACCTGCCAGAATTCAGCTCTGGAAAAGTTCTGGAAATATTCGGGTTCAATGTCCTCAGGCAGATCAAAGCCAAGAAAAGTATCATCAAATACAATCACACTGGAATAACCTCTTGCAAGATCCACGAATTCCGAGAGGTTTTCTACGGCCTGGACAAGTAAAAAGGCCTGGAACTTTTCTCTGGCTGCTTCCAGGATTTTTGAGTCTCCGCAGAGGATTATCCTGTTCCTGACTCTTAAATTCCCGGACACTGGCCTGAGTTCACTGACTTTCGTAAGCAATTCCAGAAATTCGGAATTCTCGGGGAAGGCATTTCCCAGTTCAAGGTACTCTCTTACAAAAGCCTGTCTTTCCTGGATAAGATCCATGCGCGAAGCAGGTAAGGGATAAAAAAGGTTTAGTTTGTCCTTAGCATGCGTCGTATGGGCAAAACTTTTTATCAGCTCAAGAAGGCGGGAATAAAGACCAAGGGCTTCTTTTGTCCTGAGAAAATCGGAAATTGAGCAGTCTTCGGCCCTGGATCTGGCATACCTGGCAAGAGAAAGGGCAAAATTGCGGCTGACGCCGTTGACTTCAGAAAGCGAAGCTATATCTCCCTCGCAAATAGCCTGAAGAGCCGCCTCTTCAGTTCCGAAATGCTGAATCAGCCTGTCGGCTACCCGTCCACCGATTCCATGAATTTCCCGCAGGCTTGAGAGTGGCTGAGAAGTTTTCATACCCAAAATACTTTTCATATGCAAGATACTCTTGTTTCAATAAATTCAGCTGGGCATTAAGCCCATTTACTTTAATTCAAAAGAAGGGCAAGTTCTTTTTCAAGATAGGGGCGCATTGAAGACGTATATCCGTGTGTTGCCTCAGTAACGTTATACATCGCTTTTGGCTCTTTTGCAAGGGAATAGGTGCGGAGCGCCAGATCGTGGGAGATTACCGGATCATTAAAAGAATGAATCTGCACGAATTTCGCAGGCTGCAGGCTCGAGAGATAGGTATCTGGATCAATTGAACGATAGAACTGATAAGCTTCAGGATCGTCTGCAAGGGAAGAATCGATTTCTTCAGTGCCATATCCCGCAGTGCTGATCCCGATAACTCCTTTAAGGGAAGGGTTAAGAGCGCAGGCAACGATCGCAAATCTTCCGCCATTACTTTCCCCAAGGATTGCAAGCTTTTCCGGGTTAATTTCAGGCTGGGCCGCAAGCACATCTGAGGCTTTAAGGGCATCGTAAACCATGGTATATTCCACGGGATCAAGGCCGGCTTTGAAAAGTTCAAGGTCTCTTTCTGTATTTATGCTGCCCAGATTGCGCTGGTCAAGAGTGAGGGTTGCATATCCCATTTTAGAGAGTTCAGCAGCCAGACCTTGCTCGGCTTCTTTGCTAACCCCTGCTCCAGGCAACAGGACCAGGCCAGGAGAAGAAGAGAAATTTGAAGGAATTCTTAAGAGAGCCTTGATTTTTTCCCCTTTGCTTTCAAAAGACAGCAGTTTTAAAGTATCCGAGTTTTCAGGGGCGTATATATCTTCGATTTCCTGGGCTGTAAATACTGGCTCTTCTCGCTCTGGAAAAGATAAAGTACCTGCTTCCAAAACCTCCCAGGGAGTCGCAGCACCTGTAGAGTTAGAAGGATTGTACAGGACTCCAAAAACACCCACAAGTATAAAAAGAAAACCCAGAATAAAAATTGTGGGCTTGGAGATTCTGGTCCCTGAAGAAGCCCTGCGTTTACTTTCTTTTTTTCCTGAATTATGCCTGCTCAAGGGAACCCTGCCGAAAAAATTGCGATTACGGCCAGAAACCATTTACAGCACTTAAGAATAATACTACAATGCCAGTAATAGCACCGGCAATAAGCACTATCTTGGGCTGTATTTGAAATGCGTTTTTATCTGCTTCATAATAGCGCATGAGCCCTGCAGAAGACTGTAGCCCGGAACCTGATTTTTTAGCCATGTGTTAACACCTGTGTGAACGCATTAATTAGGATATAGTTTTACTGCCTGTACTCACCTGTAATAGGTTTTCTGGCTGATAGTAAAGATTATCTGGAAATTAGCAGTTGAAAATTAGAAATTTAACATAACTG
>DATMYS010000060.1:0-8731 GCA_035560835.1 Methanosarcina sp. | reverse complement strand
GAAAAAATGAGCGTCGATTTTGTATAACTGAATAAAAATGCATAAGATACAGGTGCCGTACAGCAGTAAAATCAGGCCATTGTCCCTTGACATCACTGATTTTTCCATGAGCGTCGATTTTGGCCCCGGCAGCCCTTGCCTGTCAAGGGTTTCCGGAGGCACTCTTTATATCTAATTGCACTCACTGAGGATTGAAACCTTCAAGTACGGCAGCTTCAGCGGCCTTGCGCTTTGCTTTATATCTAATTGCACTCACTGAGGATTGAAACCCACGACCCTGAGTTATCCCGCTGTCAGACAGTGTCTGACTTTATATCTAATTGCACTCACTGAGGATTGAAACCGTGTATATTGCGATTCTTTTGCAAGAGTCTCAGAGTTTGCCTTTATATCTAATTGCACTCACTGAGGATTGAAACTTTACGATCGTCATTTTCTGTGTGCCCTTGTTCCAGACTTTATATCTAATTGCACTCACTGAGGATTGAAACCTTATGCTTTGACGACGAGATCCAGACCATCCTACCCTTTATATCTAATTGCACTCACTGAGGATTGAAACTTGTACTTTTTGGCAATCTTCCACTTTATTTCACCTGTGATCTTTATATCTAATTGCACTCACTGAGGATTGAAACTCCTGGTAGTCTTTGTCGAGCGACAAGCCCGTCCACGCGGCTTTATATCTAATTGCACTCACTGAGGATTTTTTGTATTTTCCTTTTTTACGTTCTTTTTGCAGGGCAATAATCTGATCATCATTACAAATGGGCGATCTGCTGACGCAAAACAACCTTGTTACCTTATTTGCGCTTACAACCGGTATTGTTTCCATATACCAGTTGCTCGAATATCTCTCCACCAAAAACATTCCGTGGCTGCTTCGACTGATTCGGGGGGTGTGGCGTGGTGTGGTGCGGCGGTTCAGGGGTGATATTTCGGATGGTCCTCGTCAGCTCATCCTGAATTTTTCAGGGCATCCGGTACTGCCGGGTCAGCAGCAGGATATTGGCCAGATGATGCACTGGCCGTCACCGGAAGTGATCGATGTTTCATTGGGCAATGTTGCCGAAGATCACAACTTTGTGGCAACCATCGAAAAGGCCGTTGAAAAAATAGCGCTGTTGCCTCAAGAGTGGCAGACGACACCTCTGGTTGTCATTCCTGCTGGCTATGCGGCAGTCTGGTCGGTTGTGCTTGCGGAACTGCATGGGCGTCTCGGGTATTTCCCCGATGTGGTTCGCCTGCGTCCGGCAAAAACGGTATCGAACGAAAAATACGAGGTGGCCGAAATTATGAACCTCCGAGAGGTTCGCCACAATTCAAGGGACAAACGATGAAGACGCTATGGATAACGTTACAGCTATAGGGCTTGTTGCCGATGTTATCGGTATCGTTGGCGCTTTTTCAGCTTTTCAGGCGTTACGGCAACTGCTGAAGCAGAAAAAAGAGAAAAAGCGTCTGAACCAGATTGTTTCGGTTGTTCTTGAATGCACCAAGGATAACCGTAAAATTGTTCCACTCATGGTTGTGCGGCGCAAGGATATTACCAGGGCTGAACTGCAGGGCATTCTCGGCACCATCAAAATGAAGCCTTCCATTACCGGGCGATACAAGCTCGATCACCTCAATACGAAAACATTCTGGACGGACATCGAGCGCTTGCAGGCATCCGATCATGACGACAATGACCGGCTGATCATACCATGCAGTCCCGAAGAAATCGAGCAGTTCGATCCTTCGGTGATAGTTTCCGAATGAAAAAAAGCCCGGTAACTTTGCTTGAAACGATGAGAGTACGTTTTTTTGTCTTCAGGTGCATCAGATCACTTGCCTTTAACTGAAAAGTTACGTACAATAAAGCTGACACACTGATTACGAACCGTGCCCCGTTGTTACGTCAGTTCCGCACTTTCTACCTGTTCCGCTATCTGCATATTCAGGGTATACATCCCCCCACATTACCCGCGTTTTGTTGTCCGGCAGTATTTGACTTTTCGGAGTAACCCGTAACTCAGAAAGCTATGTCCGCTCAGCAGTACCTTTTTCATTTCACCATAGGTTCACCGCAAGCATTCATTGCCCAGGTTTACAAGCCTCAAAGCTCTCGCGGGAAGTCCAGTTTTATTCTCATCAACACGAATTTTAATTGCGGCTGATGATAACGAGTATTACGGGAAATGATATCATCAAACTTGGTTTTGATCTTCTTCGAGAAGGTACACTAAGTATTGTGGATGTCGTTGATGCATTTAAACTTGCAGGCGTTCAGTCAACTGAACTCAAACTCACTTCGCTCAAATCTCCTTTCGGGGGTGACAGATTTTTTGAACCAAAACGGCTTTCTTCAAAAGAAATCAACTATCCGGTTTATGACCGTGTTACCGATTTTTCTGAAATAAAACCTCAAAAGGGCGATCAAGGCTTAACTGCGCTCGAACGTTTGGGATCGTTTGTGGCAACTGATGCCGACGAGAAAATATCGGTTTTTGACCTGTTCAAGACTGCTGCATCGTTACAAGATTCTTTAAATAAAGGCGATAAGGACAAGCCATTCCTTTTGGTAAGCGCAGACTTTTCCGGTATTCAGGATACTGTCTATACGATTTCCTCAAAAGGAGCACTTAAAACGCTTCGCGCTCGCTCGTTTATGCTGGAATTGCTTTGCGAGCATATCATCCACGAAATTCTTTCAACAGTCGGTTCCTATCGATATGCAGTTGTGTATTCGGGTGGAGGTGGATTCAGTCTCCTTTTGCCGAACAACGAGGAGTCTATCCTAACGATCAATGATTACCGTACCCGGATTAACGAATGGGCATTTGATGAGTTTTCAGGCCGCTTGTTCATCGCAATGGACGCATTGCCTTTCGGGAAGGAGGAACTTCTTCCTGACATGAGTTTTCGAAATATACGTCAAACTCAGGCTGACAATCTTGACCGACTGAAGAGGTGCAAGTTTATCGATCAGTTTGAGCAACTGTTTACACCATCCATGCCAGAGCAGTTGAGGGTAACTACCGAGTGCCAGATAACCCGAAGGGACGATTTGCATGATGAGTTCATGTTTGATATCGGCGTTAAGCTCGGGGAGCAGATGTCACCGCATAACAAGTACGAAGATGGCCGTATATGGGTTTCTGAAAGCTGCTATCACCAGTTCAGGATCGGTGACAAGCTTGCAACCGCGCAATCTGTTCTTCGATCTCAAAAGACACCGGAAGGAACGGAACCATATTTCAAATATCCAGATATCAACTGGAGCAAAGAGAACCAGAGTTGGGTCTATTATCGAATAGGAGATGAACAATCAAAATCGGCAGATTGCTGGTTCATGAATGACTGGACAGCCGGACAGCCGTTTTTGTATGCAAATTATGTCAGAAAGCATGGCGAGTTGTCCGAGTATGCTAAAAAACTTGAAAACGAAAGTCTGAAAGTTGAGAAGCGTACAGCCAAGCCCGATCATACAGCAACCTTTCAGGGACTTGCTGCAAGTTCTTGTGGAGCTGATCTGATCGGAGCACTTCGCATGGATGTTGATGACATGGGCAAGCTGTTCAGTCGCATGGGCACACTCACCGAACTTTCGGTCAAGTCACGGATGCTGAATCTATTTTTTAAAGTTTACCTCAATCAAATATGCGTCGCAAATTTAGGTGGTGGATTTTCTTACACGGACATTGCTAAGAAAAATTACGCTGTTAAAAACGGACATGGTGATATAGGGAGGAATGTTTCGGTGATCTATGCTGGAGGCGATGACCTGTTTATTCTCGGTGCTTGGGACGAAACCGTAGAACTCGCCTTTGACATTCAACGCTGCTTTTCTCTTTTCACCGGAGAAACCTTGAACAAAGAGAAAAAGACAGTTTCTGAACGACTTGGAATTTCGGGAGGACTTACCCTGCACCAGCCAAAATTTCCTCTGTACCAGATGGCCCAAAAGTCAGGTGAAGCAGAGCACAGGGCAAAAAATGATAAGGACACCCAGAATGATGAGATAGAAAAAAACAGAATTTCTCTTTTCTTTGATGATTCAAAACGTCAGTGCAGATTAAAAATGCAAGAGCCTTATCGTTATATGCTTTCAATGACATGGGATTTGAGTAGTGTTTTTTTACTTCCCTTGATGGAGACGTATCGTAATTGTGGAAACATAAAATTCCAGGATGGACGAATGGTCTTGGAAGTTGAAAAATTCAGCTATCAGACCATTGAAAAGTGGTTTGCTGTCATTGAAAAATATCAGGAAAGCTGCATGCTCTATCTGCCAACGATGGCAAGAGTGATGAAGCAGGTTGAAGAGAATCCAAAGATGGATGCTGCGTTGTTCAAAACATTGCTCGCCTTCCTTTATACAAATGATGAGAGTAAGAAAAACTGGATTTCACATTTACACCTTGCACTTAACTGGCTTTCATACCTAAGGAGGAAAAAATAATGGGATATGATTTCACTGAGATATACCAAGCGAATAAAAAATTTGATGTGGATATTGATCAAATCGTCAGAAGTATTGAAGGATTCGGCGGTTTTAGTACAATTTCTGAATATGATTTAGAAAGCTTGCCTAAATATGCAGCAGTTATTGCAAAGGCAATGAAAGAGAAAAAGAAGCCTGTTACAACAACCCAGCTTCGCCGCTTTTATACCTATTTAAAATCAATTGATTTAGCAAATCAACAAACTAAAGAAGACGAGCAGGACTTTAAAGATAAGTACAAACTCAAATTTATCTTACCTAAAATTGCGGGAAGTTCTGAGCGCGAAAGTCTTGAAGACCTATACAAAATTCTTAATGCATGCGTTAACGGCGATAAAATCAAAATAGTTAAAGATCTTCGGCTTTTCATAGAGTTTTTCGAAGCTATACTGGATTACCATTCTACATTTAAACCTTAAAAAAATATAATTAAGGAGTGCTTCAAATGGCAAACATAGAAAAACAGATTAAACTAATCGGTTATATCAAAATTATAGGTGAAATTGAGTCTTTAACCGGATTGCATATCGGTGGCACAGCGGATTCAATAGATAAAGGCGGTATTGATAACCCCGTCATAAAAAATCCAGTTACCAATGAACCTTACATTCCAGGTAGTTCCCTTCGTGGAAGAATGCGCTCTCTTCTGGAGAAAAAAACAGCTAAGTTTCTCTCGCCAATGACTAGTAATAAAGAGATTTGGATGGAGATATATAAGGCTGATGATGAAAAATATAATAACAATAAGGCACAGTCCACAATTGATGCAATGAATTCCGAGGTGTGTCGTGTTTTTGGTAATTCAGCTTCTTATGAAAATGTGCCTTCCGTGTTGATTGTCAGAGATGCTCTCTATACAGATGAGACAAGAAAAAAATATATGCAGGGGGGTAGAGGAGGCTTACCAATTACAGAAGCTAAGATGGAGATTGCAGTTGATCGAATCACCGCTCACGCTTTACCCCGTACTATTGAACGCGTACCTGCAGGTGCAAGATTTCACTTTGAAATTATTTATAAGGTGCAAACATACGAAAATGGAAAATTGGAAGTAACATCCACAGATGTTAATACAAAATCAGATGACAAAATTAAAGCGGATTTAGTAAATGTTTTGTGGGCACTTGAGCAAATTGAAATTCATGACGGACTTGGCGGGAATACTTCACGTGGTTACGGACAAGTTAAAGTACACTTGCGTTTACTTTGTGGGGAGATTTTTGGTGGTCAATTATTAAAATTGTGTGATCTAAAGTCTTCTAACAAAGAAAATCAGCAAGATATAGACCAAGAGTTAGATTATTCGTTTAAAGACTTTCAAGATAAGTTATCGATTATTTCATTTGTGAGTCCTGATAAAACTTCTCAAGTTGCTTAATAATATGTCTGCTGAGAATTTATATATAGTAAGCCTCTACTTTAAGAATGCTATGCATATTGGAGCTGCTAATGCGGGCAACGATATTGAGGTAACTCAGAATTTTATTCATTCTGATACGCTCTGGGCTGCTATTTCCAATTACTGGGCAATACTGGGTAAAGTGAATGGTATTTCTTTTCAGGACTTTATAGATGGTTTTTGTTCAAAAAAAGATAAAAAAGTTTTTTCAAAAATAGAGCCCCTTTTTCGCATTTCATCCGCTTTTCCTTTGACGGGTAATGGTAATATGTATTGGCTACCAAAGCCATTATCAGTGCCAATGGCCTTTTCAAAACGCAATAAAGACGACCACAGGCATCAACGCGAACAGTACAGAAAAAAGGTTAAACAGGAGAAATTTATTTCACTCGATGTTTTCAAAAAGTGGATAAATTTTGAAAAAAATGCAAGTGATATCGGAGAAGCAAAAAAAAATGGGATTTCCAGCGATCAAATACGACCATATGCAACAATTGATCGGATAACAATGCAAGCTCAGCTTTTTCACTCTGGTATAACCTATTTTGACAAGTATGATGAACGAGTCGGTCTTTATTTTCTTCTTCAGTGTGATGATAAAATCAAAATAGCCCTTGAGAAAATATTTATTGTAATCTATGAAGCAGGCTCTATTGGGGGTGATAGGGGTATTGGTCTCGGTACACTTGCTGAAAAACCGTCTATAATAGATGCAACTGAATTTGCAGATCTTTTTAATACAGAAAATAGCAATGCTCATTGCCTGCTATCGCTATGTTACCCTTCAGATGGTGAAACACAAAATGCAAAATCAGTTGTTGCTTATACCCCTGTTTTACGAAAAGGTTGGACGGGCTCGCTCTCAGTTGGCATGCAGCGAAAGCGTAAAACAGTGCACATGTTCTCCGAAGGTAGCGTTTTTCAATCAAAATTGAACGGTTGCTTGGCGGATATTACGCCTGACAAGGTCAAAACCCCTGAGTGGGATGGACTTCATGATATTTATCGCTTCGGCTATGCGCTGAGTGTGCCAATAAAAATTGATTTAAATGATTGATGCTATGATAAGTAAAATTATCGAGCTTGAAACCCTTACACCTTTATTTATTAAGGGGAAAGATCTTGATTACGGAGAAGGGATGTTGAGAGGCAGTGATGGTGTCGTTTATTTGATAGACAATGACAAGCTCTGTGAATATATCTATGACAAGAAAAAAATTGAAGAATACGTACATGAGTTTGATGGAAGAAACAAGAAGCCGAGGCTTAAAGACTTCTTAAACAGAAATGCGATTTACCCTAACGATTCCGAATTAAGAAAAATTTCAAAAGGTATCACTGAGATTTCAGAAAAAGTTCGTCAAGATGATGAGGAGCAAAAAACTAATTTTATCCAAAACGGCAAAAAAAAACCATTTATCCCAGGAACTTCATTGAAAGGAGCAATCCGTAATGCCGTTCTTTGGAAATTCTTGCAAGATAAAAAAAACAAGTTTTTATTTGACGATTTTTTTAGTAGTCAAAGAGTATCTTTAGATAATGAAATCCAAGGGATCGCACTAATTAGTGAGGCTCTTGATAAAGCAGAGCATGAGGAATTTGCATGTGCCGATAAAGTTATGGAAGTATTCCTTAAAAGCCCTTTTCAAAAGAAGTTCTTATTTGAGAGAGCAAAAAGTAAAGATGGCCTATTTGTTTATTATGGAAACTATAACTCCATAGATAAAAAGCTACAGGATTATCAGAAAAGTTTTGCCAAGTATTTTTCAAAAAACACTTTTCAAAATAAAAGATCTATTCTTAATATATTACATCTTGAACAGATCCCTCAAGCGACAAAAGACTTTGGTTATATATCGATGAACGATTTTAACCTCCGCTGGCAAAGCGCAAAAAGAAATAAGTCGCTTGTGGATTTTTTCAGACTTGTAAAAATCAGCGATGGTAACATCATTCAGGATATTTCTTTAGATTGGCTACATGCCAAGACCGTCTGTAAGGATAATGCTGGCCAAACTTACAAAAAAGACCATACGAATACTTTAGAGTGTGTCCCGAAAGCTGTGAAAGCTCATTTTAAAATCACGATAGACAAGAAGCTTGCAAAAGACTTCTTTCCTCCTAACAAGGTACCAAGTTATTTGCAATCTATTGAAGAGCTATTGAAAGTGGTAAATGAGTTTTTCAGAGCTGTCGCTCTTTTTGAAAATACTAAATTCTACTCTGAAGCAAAACCCATTCCTAATATCACAAAAGGTAAGGAAAAAGTAGATACTAGTCAGGTAGAACAGTTATACAAATCAACCTTCGGATTAAGCCCTAATGAGATTTTGTTCAGAACAGGCTGGGGTGGAGGATTTATAAGCAAAACACAGTTTTTGCATATGAGTATGGATGATCGTGTACGTGTCAGAGATATGGTTCACTACAATGGTAGTTCTCTTGCCCCAAAGTCACGTTGCCTGATTATAGAAGGTCAAAGTGCAACGGAACCTCTTGGCTGGTGCAAGCTCAGGGTTTTGGGTGATACTATAAATTTAGCTTTACCAAGCATTGATGTGGCAAAAATTAGTACGGACTTTCTAACTGAGCAACCGCGTCAAATCGGACAGCAGTACCGGCAAGGGAGCCGACAGAATCAGGAAAGACCTGTTACTGAAAAGGAAATTCAGAAGTCGAAAGCAGAAGCAACCACCATCTTAAAGCTGGTTGAGAAGCAGAAGAAATTCACAACACAAGTCACATATATGAAGGGACAAGTAGTCCTTGCAAAAGTTGATGAATGTAAGCCTTTTGAATCAATAAAAATTACAATTGGTAATCAATCTGTGTGTATTATAGGTGGT
>DATMYS010000059.1:0-4637 GCA_035560835.1 Methanosarcina sp. | reverse complement strand
ATATATTTTGCATTAGGTTCTTACTAACCAAAATCGAATATTCGAAACCCTTATCTTTTGAATAAGGGAAATAGAGTTTGAAACTTTTAATTGGGAAAAATGGCTAAGACATGGATTCAACAAATTCAGGCTTTTTGAAATTATCTAGAGAGGCTTTTAAAGCTGCATCAGATTCTATCTGTGATCTTGCGGGTACTGATGCAGCATATAGCTTTGTTTGTATGGGAGCTGACGGGACGCCAACTACCAGAATAGATCTTGCAGCAGAGGACGCTATCTTTGAGGTTCTTAAAGCCGATGGCAGATCTATGCGGATTATAAGCGAAGAAATGGGAGAGCTTATTTTAGGAGACTCCCCTGAATTTTCAGTTGTTCTTGACCCTCTTGACGGAACCTATAATTCTTCTGTGGGGATTCCTTTCTACAGCATTTCACTAGCTGTAACCTCCTTTGACCTTTCAGATCTGAGGTTTGGGTATGTAAGTAACTTTGCATTGCCTGAAGAATACTATGCCGAAGCTGGAAAAGGGGCTTACCTTAACGGAAAAAGCATCAAACCTTCCCTTAATTCGGATCTGAGGGAGTTGTGTGTCAGTGTGTACGGTTACCGACAAAATGTAGAGAGAACCCGAAAGATATACAAAAACATCAGGCGGGTAAGGTTGTTTGGGAGTGTAGCCCTCGAACTGTGCTATGTAGCCTCAGGAAGACTTGATGCTCTTGTAGATGTTCGAAATGCTCTGCGTGTTACAGATGTTGCAGCAGGGCAACTTATTCTGGCAGAAGCAGGAGGTTTTATCACAGACGGGTATGGGAATTCACTGAGACTTCCTGATAATGTTACAGCCAGAGTGGAAATGGTCGCATCCAACGGACATGTGCACGAAAAACTTTTAAAATTACTTTCAGGAGGATAAGTTGGCGATAAAGAAAATAGGTATATCTGCGCGCTGTGACAGGCCTGAAGTAATTGAAAAGGTAAGAGAGATTCTTGCCCATTTCAGCTCGAAGGTTCAAATTTTTGTCGCCACTCCTACAGCTGAGGTACTCGGAATAGAAGGTACTCCGATTGAAAGAATGAGGGAAGAAGGAGTGGAACTCATTATCAGCGTAGGAGGGGATGGTACAGTCCTCCGGAACATTGCCAAGATGAGAGACCCTCTTCCTATACTTGGAATCAATATGGGTACACTCGGCTTTCTTGTAGATGTTGAGCCTGAAAATGCTCTTGAAACTATAGAGGATGTTCTTTACGGTTTTTCGTACAGCGAAAGAATGCGAGTCGATGTTTTCCTTAACGGGGAAATGCTTGAGACTGCAACGAACGAGATTGCGATAATGTCTGCAAAGCCCGCGAAGATCATTCAGTTTGAGGTTTATGTCGGAGATTGCCTTCTTGACTCGATGCGTGCGGATGGTGTAGTTTTTGCAACCCCTACAGGCTCTACTGCCTATGCGATGAGCGCAGGTGGCCCTATTATAAGTCCCAGGGTAAACGCGATTGTGGTTGTCCCTGTCGCTCCTTTTAAACTCTCTTCAAGGCCCTGGGTAATTCCGTCAGACAGCGAGATCACTATAAGATTGTCGGCTCCAAAAAAAGAGGCGGTTATTGCAATTGACGGGCAGAAGTCCTACAGGATCAAACCCGATGATGCCGTCAAACTTAAGAAATCCAGATTTCCTGCACGGTTTGTAAAGATTTCGGATACCTGCTTTTATGAAAGGGTCCAGAGGAAACTTACATGAGAGAAAACCTTTACCTATTACTCTGAGAAAACCTTTACTCACGACTCAGAAAATTTACATATTACAGAGACAAATCTTTAATTAAGGTTTTTAATTAAGGTTTAAGTTTCCCTGCTATATTTAGTTCTTTTCTCTAGCTTGAGACCTTTTAATCTTTCCATGCACCTTTTAGCTGAAAAATCCCCTGATATAAGCTAAATTGTCAAATTTGAGCTTATTCCTTTCGAGTTTTTCGAGAAGCCGTTGCCGGAAATTCTATTCCTCCAAGGAAAACATTTATACATATGCAGGTAAAGCTATGCTTAATTTTGACGAGATACAGGATTTTCTGACTTTTAGGGGCGCTTGAGCCCTGGTACCTCCTTATTCAGCCTTTGAGTTATTTTTCCGGTAAATAATCTATATATCATTAAAAATGATTAAAAAAATGCCTCACAGTGATCAAAAATCACAGGAAGTAGTAATAATGTCAGAGAGCGAGCAGTATTCCAGAAATAAACTTATAGATTTTATCAAACATCGCCCCTTAGATATCGAAATCTGTGACGTGACCCTACGTGATGGGGAACAGACTCCGGGCGTTGTGTTCACGAAAGAACAGAAGATGGCGATGGCCATTGAACTTGATTCTATGGGCGTCGAAGTTATAGAAGCCGGATTTCCGGTAGTTTCCGCAAATGAAAAGGAAGCCGTTAAGGAAATTGCAAACCAGGGCTTTAGTTCAAGGATCTGCTGCCTCTCAAGAGCAGTAAAAGGGGATGTGAATGCTGCCCTTGAATGTGACGTTGATATTGTGAGTATTTTTATTGCAATGTCGGATATGCACCTCAAATACAAATACCACCGAAGTTTTGAGGATATGCTCGGCTGCGCCAAGGAAACCATTGAATATGCAACCGATCACGGGTTAAAAGTACGTTTTGCAGCCGAGGACGCAAGTCGGACCCCTATAGACCGCCTAAAACATGCTTTCAAGGAAGTCGAAAACGAATATAAGGTACAGTACGTGAGCCTTGCAGATACTATCGGTATACTTAACCCTACAACGACACACTATCTCGTTAGTGAAATTTTCAAGGAAGTTAATACCTCGATCTGTATCCACTGTCATGACGACCTTGGAATGGCTACTGCAAATACCCTTGCAGCCGCTGAGGCCGGGGCAAAACAGCTCCATACTACAGTTAACGCAATCGGGGAAAGAGCAGGAAATGCTTCCCTTGAAGAAGTGATGGTCGCCCTCAGGGTTCAGTACGGCATCGACCGCTATGACACCACAAAGCTGACCTTCCTTTCTAAAATGGTCTCGGAATATTCAGGCATCACACCCTCGGTAAATAAAGCTGTTGTCGGGCAAAATGCCTTTACCCACGAGTCCGGAATCCACGTTGCCGCAATCCTTGAAGAGCCGCGCACCTATGAACTCTTCCTCCCGGAAATGGTCGGTGGGAAGCGTAACCTCATCGTAGGAAAGCACACAGGCACAAAAGCCTTAAAAGGCATTATTAACAGCATAGGATTCTGCCTTGAGAGGGAGGAACTCTGCGCCCTGATCGAGAAAGTTAAGGTCTGCACCGAAGAAAAACATAAAAGCATCTCACGGGATCAGCTTGAAAGGCTGATTACTCAGGTCATGCAGGAAAAGAAGACAACCGAAAAGGGAGAGGAGAAGTTTTCTATTTGAAGTGCTATACAGAACGAAGCTTCTCTTCTAAAGATTATTTTTCTTTTAAGTATGGTCACTTAATGCAGCTTCAGTTTGTGAACATTTTTCAGTAATATATTTTGAGCCCTTTACTTCCTGATTACAGGAAGAAATTTACTCTTTATATGAACTGACAATTAACTGGGTTCTGTCAAGTTGACGAGGGCTGGACATTTTATGGTTCAACCGTATCTGGAAAAATTCCTTAGAACCTGTAGACTTGACAGTACCCTATTTATTTAGTTTTAAGTTTTTTTCTTACAGTTTCGGTACTTGTTACATGGAGTATAGAAACATTTCAGTATTTTTGTTGCTATAATCTCTCGTAAAAGCAGCTACGAGACTCCTATAAATCCAGTAGTTTCCCATGAAATACTGAATTTTGCCTTTAATCGGTCTTGCACCACAATCTTATAGCCCGACTTGAGCTTTGAAATTCTCAAGACCAATGTCTTCAATGTGTTTTCCAAGTCTCTTTTTAGTACCTGAATTTTTGTAGTAGTCAATTATCCTATCAATGGCCTCAAGGACTTCCTCTTCAGATAATTCTTTTGCTACAATGTCAGCAAGTCTTGGAGATGCAGCCACGGCACCTCCGACCATCAGGGTATATCCTTTGGAAGTACCAATTACTCCAATGTCTTTAATAGCTGATTCAGAGCAGGAATTTGGGCATCCTGAGACGCCTATCTTTAGCTTGGAAGGCATAGGCATTCCGTGATATTTTTCATCGAGCTTCAGACCAAGCCCTAGAGAATCTTGCTTTGCCTGCTTACAAAAAGTTGTACCGGGACAAATCTTTACACTTCTTACACATAGTCCTACAGCTGCTCCTGGTTTGATTCCAAGATCAGCCCATATGTTATCAAGATCTTCTTCTTTCAAGCCCACTATTGCAATTCTTTGGGCAGAAGTTATTTTAAGGGCAGCTGCTCCATATTTTTCAGCAGCATTAGCAATCTTCCTGAGGGTTGCAGGATCTACAACACCTCCTGGAATGTGGGGAGCTATTGCGTAAGTTTCACGGTCTCTCTGAACAATTGCACCTTTTTCAAGTAAGTTATCTTTCATGTAGATATATCTCCAAATGATTCAGTTAAGTTTACGAGGGTTAACATATTTTTACAGCTGCATTTGAACCTAAAATATATCTAGCTCTAGTAAACTTAACTGTCTCCTTTAGTTT
>DATMYS010000058.1:0-6877 GCA_035560835.1 Methanosarcina sp. | reverse complement strand
CTACTTGGGTTACATACTTAAATAAATATTCATGTTCGTCTAATTTTGTCCTTCCTCAACTTAGAGCCTGTCCGAAAAGTCCTGCTACCATATCCAGAGCCCTGAAAAAGAAAAAAAATAGAAAAAGAGATACCAAGTTATAATGTAGAAAGTTGACTGTGGAAGGTACACACTCTCGGCTGAATAAGTTCAGAAGATTGCTTCTATGATGGGAAAAGAAAATTGAGGACTACTATATAATATCACAAAGTGTTTTAATAGTCGACTTCAAGATAAAAATGGGCTTAACGATAAAATGACCGAACTCGAAAAAACAATTACTTTAAAGAGAGGCATAGGGCTTGCAATCTGCATGCTAATAGGCACAGGAATCCTTGCATTGCCCGGACTGGCTCTCAGCGTGGGAAATGTCCATGAAGCAATCCTTGGATGGCTCCTTATAACCTTCGTTACCATTCCGAGAATCCAGATTTGCTCCAGGCTTGGCCTGAAGTTCCCTTCGACTGCCGGGCTTGCCGGCTACGCAGAAAAAGCAGTCGGGCCCTGGGGCAGGTATTCGGTCTCTTATCTTGTAAGTGGTTCTTATCTATTTGGGCTTCCTGCTATTGCTTTCATTGGTAGCGAATATATGCGGCAGTTTTTTAATCTCTCCGAAATGGGAGGAACCTTTTGTGCAATCTTTCTTGTAAGCCTTATGTTTACTTCAAACCTGTTTGGGATAAAAGCTATCACTTTGATTAACTACTTAGCCCTGACTGTACTTTTTCTGCTTATAGGACTGATTATTGTCTTTAACCTCGATTTTATCGGTTTCGGGCTGAGGATTGCTGGAGAAGCTCTGAGCGGCCACGGAAACGTGAACCCAAACATAGTGTGGAATGTTACAGCCTTACTTTTCTGGGCTTTTCTGGGCTGGGAAAACCTTTCTTTTTCCCTTGGAGAGATGAAGGACCCCCAAAAAAACGTTCCCCGCCTATATTGGCTGAGTTTTGTTCTGGTCGCTGCAATCTATGTCTTACTTGCCCTGATAAGCGTAGGAGCCAGTGCAGCAGGAGTTTCCCTTAAGGGAGCTGCCGGCCTCTCCAGTCTGGTTCTATTTACTCCAGGAGGAGGTTTTCTGATATGGCTTATAATAGTAGTGCTTGCAGCAAACGCCTGCTCCTGGAACTTTACTGCAAGCCGTCTAATCTATGCAGCTGGAAGGACAGGTGTTTTTCCAGCAGTATATGGAAAGCTCTCAAAAAGGAATATTCCCATATCCAGCCTTGTAACTCTATATATACTGTCAGTTTCCCTGATTACAGGATGCTATCTTTTCAAAGTTTCCATTACGGCTATGATGCTACTCGTAAACCAGAACTTTATTTTCCTCTGCGGCTTCATCATAATTGCTTACTGGAAAACAGAAACAGGATGGCAGAAGTGGATTTTTTCGGTCCTTTCACTTCTATCTTTAAGTTTTCTGGCATCAGGATTTACCTGGAAGATAATATATCCGGTATTTCTGATAGGGCTTGGTTACTTCAGGTTTATCGTAAAAAAGGAAGGTACATTATCTCTCCAGGCAGCAGATTCACAGTCTAAGCAGGAACTCGTGATTCTTGAAGACTCCCAGGAACTCTCCCAGCCTACAAAACAATAAGAACAGTCTTCTGGCAGTAATCCGGTCTGATTAGAGCCTATACGAAAAATATTGCAACCTACTGTAGCTTTTAAAACAGGCTAATGCACAATGGAATAGAGAACAAGATATTATTTCTTGTAATTTCTACAATATGCCATTTATTCAAGATACTGGCGATCAATATAGCAGTATTTCCAGTCCTCACCTGACTCGAAAGATTGGATTAATGGGTGCCCGATTTCTTTAAAGTGCTTTGTTGCGTGTTTGTTTTTTGACTGGTCACAGCAGCCCACGTGCCCGCAGGTCAGGCAAATTCTCAGGTGCACCCAGCTATCCCCACTTTTCAGGCACTCCTCACATCCCTTTGAACCCTGCTCTATGTTCTTTATTTTTATCATGTTTCTGTGTGTACATACCATAATTTTCCCCCTTTCTACTTCTATCTTTAAAGCTTTAAAAATGTGAGCCATATTGAAATTATGTAACTGTAACCTTGGTAAACCTCCACCTTGCAATAAGAAACATTATCCCTGCAAAAGTCAGGAGAGCCAGGAAGGAAACAAGCATTTCTTCCTGAGTGTATGTATAACGGAGCCCAATTGACGAAAAATCGCTTCCGATTGCAAAATATCTGATTCCACTGACAAGATGTGTGAGCGGATTGACTGTGGACAGAGCCCGCAGCACGGGAGGAAATGAATTCGCAGGGTAAAGTGCATTGCTCGTGAAAAAAAAAGGCATGGTGAGCAGAGTTATTACCGCCTGCATCCCTTCAGGACTTTCCATAGTTATTGCGATTGCAGCGGACAGGAAAAGAAATCCTAGAGAAAATGCCCCTATAAAAAGCATGATTCCGAACAATGAGACCAGAACCTGCGTTGCTGTGTAGCCTTCAAAAAACCTGACTCCAAGAAGAAGCCCAAAGCCCATTATAACAGTTGCCTGGATAAAGGATTTGGTCATGGCTGAGAGCCCTATCCCTATGATTATATGGATTCTTGGAAGAGGACTTGAAAGAGTCTCTCGCATAAGCCCCCAGTTTTTGTCAAATAGCAGTACTGTACCCCCGAAAAGACTTGTGAAAAGTGTTGTCATGGCAATAACGCCTGCACCTATGAAAGTCAGGTAGCCAACAGCCCTCACCCCAGGAACCGCTGGCATGGTTGCAGTCAGCCTATCAAAATTATTTGACATTGCTACTCCAAAGAAAGCCAGCCAGAGTGCAGGCTGGACAAGGGAAGTAAACAGGAGAGTTCGGAACCGGACAAACCTCAGCATGTCTCGCCAGTATATAGTAAGAAAGCCTTTATGCATCTCTTAACGCCCTCCTGGCCTCACGACTACTGCTTTTTCGGTTCCAGTATCCCTGAGCTCCCTTCCTGTATAGTGGACAAAAACGTCATCCATTGACGGCTTTTTGAGGTTTACGGCCCTGATCTTAATCCCCCCGTTCCGAAGTTTATCCATGATCTCAGGCAGCAGGTAGGTACCGTCCACATTGACCATGACAATTATTCCTTTTGATTTGTCTCTAACCCCTCTTACAGTATCAAGTTTCTTCAAAATATCTGAAGCTCCCTGGTTATCGCTTGTTTCCAGATATATAACGTCCTGGCCAAGTGCATTTTTTAATTCCCAGGGCTTGCCTGTGGCAATTATCTGTCCGTGATCTACAATACTTATATAATCGCTGAGCTGGTCGGCTTCGTCCATGTAATGAGTTGTCAAGAAAATGGTTGTGCCCTGTCGGTTGATGTCCCGCACGTAATCCCAGATTCTTATTCTGGTCTGAGGGTCAAGCCCGATTGTAGGCTCGTCCATGAAAAGCACTCTAGGGCGGGTCATGAGTCCCCTTGCAATCTCAAGCCTGCGCTTCATTCCGCCGCTCAGATATCTTGTCAGAACATCCCTCTTTGCTTCAAGCTCGACCAGATTGAGCAATTCATCAACACGCGCCTTCCTTTGAGCTTTTGGCATGGAATAGAGCCTTCCGTGATATTCTAGAGTCTCCCTTACAGTCATATCCCTGTCGAGAGTCAACTCCTGAAAAACAATCCCTATCGATTCCCTGACTTTTTCAGGCTCGGTTCTCAAATCATGGCCTGCAATAATTACTCTCCCTTTCTGCATTGGAAGAAGGGTAGTAAGAATATTGATTACAGTACTCTTTCCTGCGCCATTAGGTCCTAGAAATGAGAAAATCTCCCCTCTCCGGACTGCAAAATTGATATTATCGACTGCCTTTACCTCTCCAAAAAAATATTCGAGGTCATTCACTTCTATGATATTGTCTTCCAGAGCCAGTACTCCATCTGCTTCTATCTATAAAGGAAATTAAACTTTCATTGATAAATAGGTATTTTACCGGGTTTCTACAGAAAGTAAACTGGTTGATGAATCTGGATAAAACCATAGATAAGTATTGAAATCCACAGGATGAATTCTTAAGGGCTACTGGAAAGGAAAATTTTGTGAAATGGCTCTCTTCCCGAACCTGAATGGACAAAGGCAGCAAAAATTATCTGCATAAGAGGAGAAAAATAAAACAAACAGGTTAACAAGTAATCTGTCAACGACTGAAAGCTTGATAATCTGAGTTAGTTTGCAGAACTTCAGGCATGTTTCTAGAGACCCAAAAAAGAAAGTTAGGAGAATTATATACGGATTACGAACAAACTTTAAAGAAATATCGCTATGTTATCGAAAGAGGATATCCCCATCCTCTTGGGGCAACGCCTGATGAAGATGGAGTGAATTTTTCTATTTATTCCGAACATGCAGATTACATTGAACTTCTGCTTTTTGATAAACACGATGACCTGAAACCTGCCCTTGTCCTTTCCACAAACAGAGCTGGAGAACTTACTCATCCTGAAAATATTGAGAATTTAGTTAAGATCTCCGATGGTATTGAAAACACTGAAGCCACAAGTATTGCTCTTAATAAAACCTTTCACTTCTGGCATGTATATGTGCGTGGCCTGAAGCCTGGAGTCCATTATGCATATCGAATAGGTGGTCCTTTTAATCCCTCAAGAGGATACCGTTTTGACGGAGACAAGGTCCTGATAGATCCTTATTCAAAAGGAAACAACAAAACACTTTGGAACAGAGAAAGAGCCTGCATGCCAGGAGATAACCTTGCTTTTTCTATGCGCAGCGTGGTAATTGATATGTCCCACTACCAGTGGGGAAATAACAGTCACATAAATGCAGAAAAGATATATGAGACTCCCGGAATGGGCGAAAAGCTCTATAGAAAGAAAAGGCTGCAAGAACTGAATGAAACCATCATCTATGAGCTACATGTAGGCGGATTCACCAGATCTCCAACTTCAGGGGTTACAGCACCCGGTACATTTTTAGGAGTAATTGAAAAAATTCCATATCTCAAGGAACTTGGTATCACAACTGTAGAATTAATGCCTGTCTTTGATTTTGATGATGCAACAAGCCTTGATGGAAGAAAACAATACTGGGGCTATGATCCAATATGTTTTTTTGCGCCTCATAGCGGCTATTGTGTGAATCCTGAATATGGAGCTCATATGGAAGAATTCAGGGACATGGTTAAAGTTTTACATAAAGCTGGAATTGAGGTAATTCTTGATGTGGTCTTCAACCATACAGCTGAAGGAGACCACCTGGGTCCGGTGTTTTCTTTCAAGGGTATAGATAACAGCATCTATTATCTTCTGGAACCTGACAAGCAATACTACAGCAATTACTCGGGTTGTGGAAACACCGTAAGCTGCAACCATCCGATTCCCCAAAAGCTGATAGTTGACTGTCTTAACTATTGGGTAGAAGAGATGCATGTTGATGGTTTTCGTTTTGATGAAGGCTCTATTCTTTCGCTGGATACTGATGGGAAGGTTATGAAGTATCCTCCTGTTATATGGCAGATTGAACTGGACGATGCTCTCGGATACATAAAAGTGATTGCTGAAGCCTGGGACGCAGCTGCACTCAACCAGGTAGGATACTTCCCAGGTCCAAGGTGGGCTGAATGGAATGGTTACTATCGGGATGATATCCGCTGCTTCGTAAGAGGAGATCCCGGGCTTGTAGGGAGGGTTGCAAGCCGGATTGCCGGGAGTCCTGATCTCTACCAGTCCGAATCAAGGCTTCCGATCAATAGTGTTAATTTCGTGACGTGCCATGATGGATTTACACTTAACGACCTTGTTTCTTATAACTACAAACACAATGAGGCTAACGGGGAAAATAACAGGGATGGAATTGACAATAATTTGAGCTGGAACTGCGGGGTTGAAGGGGAGACTGAAGATCCAGAAATCGAAACCTTGCGGGAAAGACAGATCAAAAATTTCGCTGCAATTCTGTTGCTGTCTATAGGAGTTCCGATGATTTGTATGGGAGACGAAGTCAGACGCACTCAGAAAGGCAACAACAATTCTTATTGCCAGGACAATGAGACCAGCTGGTTTGACTGGAACTTAGTAGAGAAAAATCACAATATGTTCCGCTTCTGGAAATTGATGATTGATTTTCGGAAACGCCATACTACCATCCTTCGCCCCCGGTATTTTACAGGTAAGGAAAACGAACGTGGGCTAAAAGATATTTCCTGGCACGGGTGTAAGCTCTCCAGTCCAGGCTGGGACGACCCTTATGCAAGAGCCTTTTCTTTTACCATGGGAGAACCCGGAGACGAAGAAGATATACATGTTATGTTGAATATGTACTGGGAACCTCTTGAGTTCGAGATTCCAGAACTTAAAGGTATAGGTAGAAGCTGGTATAGGGCAGTCGATACTTTCCTGCCTTCTCCTCAGGAGATCGCCGGAGCGGGAGAAGAAATTCAGGTCAATGGGAACAGCTACATTGTGCAGGGCAGGAGTTTAGTTGTGCTAATTTCCAAATGATCATCTAAAAAACGGACTATAATGCAGAAATCCCAGGTGAAGGACGATTTTTTTTATTTTTTCCCTTTCAATAATTTCTGGTTATTCTACTGGAAACTTTTAATTTTATTAGTACTTCTGCATTTGAGGTACGAAATCAAATACAATCGACTTTGTGATTTAAATTATTGTCTTGGACAGTTTGGTTTAAATTATTATTTTAGACAGTTAATGGTTTGGTGCTATTGTTTTCTCAGTTCAACTGCATACAGTCCTATTTATTTTTCGTGATGCATCTTTTTAATATAACGTAAGTATAAATGGTTCGAGCCAAAATTTATATTCATTCAAAATAATAAATTAAAAACTCAAATTAAAAACTCAA
>DATMYS010000057.1:0-2034 GCA_035560835.1 Methanosarcina sp. | reverse complement strand
ATATTTAAAAGTGCTCCAATATTATTTTTATGAGCTCCAATGTATTTTTCGGAAGTTTTGAACGTTTTCTCAGGTACAGAAGAAAGAATGCCCCGGAACTTGGAAAAAAGAATGCTACACTTGAACTCTTAAAAAGTTCCGTTTTAGTTGCGTTTTCAGGCGCACTACGAATTCATATTGCTTTCCTCCTGCTTCAAATTCATTCGAGTATATTCACCTGCATTGCGGGAGGACTCGTAATTTACAGCGTATATACACTTGATAGAGCTCTTGGCTCTGAAGAAGATATTGTGAACCGGAAAGAGTTGAATGGATCAAGAAAGGAAATAGGGCTTGCAGCCTCTGTGCTTACCTTCGTGATAGGAAGCTATGTACTGGCAAAAGAAGGAATGCTTGCACTTGCATTCTTACCTCTCGTAACTGGCTTCCTTTATAGTAAAGGCATTAAAATCGGAAAATTCGCTTTGAAACTCAAAGGTGGACTTGGAGTCAAAAACTTTGTTGTAGGTCTCACCTGGGGGGCTTTCATTTCAGGGCTTGCAGGCAGCACCTGCAGGAGTATGCTCCCTATTGTTTTAGTTTTCACTTTCTTTGGGGTTAAGCTCTTTATTAATTCTACGATATATGATTTCAAAGATGTAAGAGGAGATACTCTCGCAGGTCTCAAAACCCTTCCAGTAAGCCTTGGAGAACAAAATACCCGTAATTTCCTTCTCGGATTGCACCTGCTCTCCCACCTGATTCTCGGTATTGCTCTAATTAATGGAGTTCTTGCTTTTGAACCTCTCATTATCTTCTACAGCTTTATATGTGGGCTGAGCTGCATCCAGAATTATACAAAAACTGATGATGTGGAAACTACATCCCATAAGTTCGAAAGAACAATTCTTGTGGATGGAGAATCAACCTCAATTGTTGGGTTGAGAACAATTGCAAATGCCTTTCTGGCATAAAACATATTTAAAACAAGATTTATGCGGAAGTACGAGAGCAATGAGACAGGCAAGATATCCAGAAAAAGCAATCCAATTATCCGGAAAATTCCCAGAAAAAACCCAGATCTTGCAGTCCCAATTTCCCTCTCCAATTTTAAGGTTTCTTTCTAGAAACCTTCAACAAGCTTTATAGATTCTTTATTTCAATTGAGTTTTCTTTATAATACTTAAAAAGATCCTCACCCCATTTGATTGAGGATGAGTCAAAACCTATCAGGTCGTTTCGAGGATCAAAAGTTCCGTTTTTGAAAAAGAGCGAAAGAGATAGAAAACGATCTGTTACCACAAAGGCTATTTTTGCGTTGTCGTATACATAGAAACCCGCGTGCTTGAATTTAAGGAATTCTTCAATTTCAGCACTATGCTCACTTTTTATTTTAAAAAATACATTGGGAGTAACAATTATTGAAACCGGAATATTCTTGCGGGCTAATTCCAGAAACATTTGGGGATGACTTGGAAGAAAGATGGATGAAAAACCCAAGAAGTGTGTAGAAGCTAGTACATTATCTTTAAACGCTTTATGAGTATCATAAATATGTTCCTGTTCATCTCTTACGACTCTACATTCTTTAAGTTCCTGAATCCTGTTTAACAATATATCAGGAACCGCAGAAAGGTCATGATCTCTCCAGAAAATTTCGTTTGCTTCTATAGCTATCAGGGTATCCAGTAAGGGCTTGTAATATACGGCTGAAACTTTTCCGAGGGATGTCAGTCTATACATTCCCTCCTGCCTGATAATCAAATTTGCGGCTTCCATTTCTTTAAGACGAGGCAGAATTTCAGGTGACCTTACATCAAAATAATCTTTAATTTCGGAAAGAGTTCTTGGATTCTCCTGAAGTAAAAATAGAATATCCTTCCTTTTTTCTGAAAAGGTTAGAATGCTTAAGAGTCCGCTAGCTTTCACTTTTTATCAACCCACTATTTTTATTAAGTTTTGGGAGCTAATCGGGGGCTTAACGTCCAAGTAGGATCTTTGCTTCTGGTTTACAATATATAAAATTTAAGCCTATATCCCTCTCATTTTTTAAAC
>DATMYS010000056.1:0-5040 GCA_035560835.1 Methanosarcina sp. | reverse complement strand
GGTTCTCTTAAGTTTTTACAGTAAAGGTTAATTTTTTACAGAGTATATTAGTTTTTATAAGTATCTTAAAGATTCTGAAATGCAGTAAATGTTATCATCTTGTGAAAATGGAACGCAACCAAAAATTAAAAGCGATAATATTTACTGCATTTCTAAAATATCATACATTTCTAAAATATCATAGTTTCTTGATCGAGGAAATTATTCTTTTCTGCTTCTCTAAATTATGTTCCGCATTCCCAGCCGCTCATGTAGCATTCCTGTGTCGGCGTGAGTTCGTCGATGCTTATGCCCATTGATTTTAGTTTCATTCTTGCCACAAAAGTATCAAGTTCAAGAGGTACCTTATGGACTCCGTTCGGAAGCTTGTTTTCGGCAATGTAACGCACACAGAGAGCCTGGTTTGCAAAACTCATATCCATGACTTCGGCCGGGTGTCCGTCACCGGCAGCAAGGTTAACCAGCCTGCCTTCGGCTATGACATTAATGCGCCTATCGCCGAGATCGTATTCCTTTATATTGTGTCTTACTGTTCGGGTGGATTTGGCGAGGGAGGCAAGGGCTTCCATATCGATTTCCACATTGAAGTGGCCGGAATTCGCAAGGATTGCCCCGTCAGGCATGGTCTGGAAATGTTCGGCTGTGAGAATATCGCGGTTTCCGGTAGTGGTCACAAAGATTTCTCCTAATTTTGCAGCATCTGCCATTTTCATAACCCTGTACCCGTCCATCCTGGCTTCAAGAGCTCTTACAGGATCGACTTCGGTAACGATTACATTTGCCCCAAGGCCTGAAGCCCTCATCGCAACTCCGCGCCCGCACCAGCCGTAACCTGCAACGACAACGTTTTTGCCTGCTACCAGGAGGTTTGTGGTCCTGTTAATCCCATCCCAGGCTGACTGTCCTGTCCCGTAGCGGTTGTCAAAAAGGTATTTGGTCATAGCGTCGTTTACTGCCATTACCGGCATTTTCAGGGCGCCTTCCTTTTCCATCGCATGAAGTCTGTGAATGCCTGTGGTTGTTTCCTCGCAGCCGCCCAGGATGTTCGGAAGCAGGTCGGTCCTTTCTTTATGTAATTTAAATATAAGATCTGCCCCGTCATCGATTGTAATATCGGGCTTGAGATCAAGGACCCTATCGATTGCTTCGTAATATTCCTGGCTCTCGACTCCGTATCTTGCAAAACAACTTATATTCTTGCGGGTGCCGAGGGCAAGGGACACATCGTCCTGCGTGCTGAGAGGATTGCAGCCGGTGATTGATACCTCTGCACCTCCTGCAGCGAGGGTCTCTACAAGGACTGCAGTTTTCGCTTCCACATGCAGGGCCATTCCTACCTTCAGCCCTTTCAGGGGTTTTTCCTCCTCGAATTTTTTCCTGACGATGGCAAGTACAGGCATATGGTTTCTTGCCCAGTCCATCTTCATATTTCCGGATTCTATGAGTTCTTTTTCGGTCATGTTGATCCCGTATTATCAGATATTCGGTTGAGTTCGATCTTTATTCTAGCTTTAAGCATAAGTGTTTGTCTTTTACTCATTCAGGTTCTATAGAAGAACACTTTAATATAATTATTTTTATCATAAGTGGAGTTTTCAGGCGTTTACCCTTGCAACAAGCTCTTTTGCAGCTTTTTGAGCTTCTTCCATTACCTTCTGCTCGTCCAGGGCCAGCACTTTGTAATTGTCCATAAGGACTTTCCCATTTACAATTGTTGTCCTGACATCGCTTCCTCTTGCAGAGTAAACCAGGTGGGAAGGCACATCAAAGCAGGGGGTTAGATGCGGCTTTTTCATATCCACCACAATCAGGTCCGCTTTCATTCCGACTTTCAACATGCCGGTTTCCGTGCCAAGGGCTTTTGCACCGTTTACAGTACCCATTTGAAGCACCTGCTGCGCAGGAAGGGCAGTAGGGCTGAAAGTATTGACTTTATGCAGAAGAGCAGCTGTCTTCATCTCCTCAAAAAGGTCAAGGTTATTGTTTGAGGCACAGCCGTCAGTGCCAAGGCTTACATTAACTCCTTTTTCAAGCATCTTGTGTACAGGTGCAATCCCTGAAGCAAGTTTCATATTACTTATGACATTGTGGGAAACATTCACTCCTCTTTTACCAAGAATTTCTATGTCACCGTCGGAAAGCCAGACACAGTGAGCAGCAAGCACATCCGGCCCAAAAAACCCTATATCTTCAAGGAGGTGTATCGAACATTTTCCGTACCTTTCTTTCATAGCCATGAGTTCGGCTTCCGTTTCAAGGACATGGATATGGATTCCGGCGCCGTCCTTGTTAGCTTCTTCCCTCACTTTTACAAGAAATTCTTCAGAGCAGGTGTTTGGAGCATGGGGTCCATACATTGTCTTTATTCTGCCGTCGGCTGCTCCCTGCCAGTCCCGGACAAAACGCTTCCCTTCCTTAAGATCGGCTTCTCCTTTTTCTTCGTTCCAGAGCTCGATAAGCCCATGGCAAAGTGAAGCCCGAAGCCCTGAAACTTCTACAGCTTTTGCTGTCTCATCCATATAGAAATACATATCTGCAAAAGAGGTAGTACCTGACCTGATCATTTCCAGACAGGCAAGCAAGCTGCCTTTATAGACATCTTCTGCAGTCAGCTTTGCCTCTGCAGGCCAGATATGCCCCTCAAGCCAGTCTGAAAGCTGTAAATCGTCGGCGTAACCCCGAAAAAGCGTCATTGCGGCATGAGTGTGCGTATTTACAAGCCCTGGCATTACTACCGAGTGCTTTGCATCAATTACGGTCTCGGCACTTTCGCTGGTCTTTTCCCCGATCTCCGTAATCTTCCCGTCTTCAATGACAACAGTCCCGTTTTTGAGGTCTCCCGCATCAGGGTCCATCGTCAGAACGTAAGCATTTTTTACAATTATGTCAGCCATATAATCAGATCCGTCAGGTAGTGAACTGAAGCTGTTAGACTATTCTGAATTTAAGAATGCTGTCCAAATTAAAGAAGTACTGGACTTAACAGGTAACTGGGATTAAAAGGTATTGGAATTAAGAGTTTATCCTAAAAAAAGTTGTCCTGAGAATTGTGCTAAAACCCTGTGAAAAAGTTCGTAAGTTTATGAAAAAATAAGGATTCATGAGAAAATAAGAATTCCTGAGAGAATAAGAATTACTCAGTTCCAAAATCTAGTGATTTTTAATTTTACGTTCATCACTAGATTTTGGCATTGTGTCCACAGAAGCCTAAACTAATATAGGCGGCGTTTTGTTGGAATTTACCAAATCTCTTATCTAATTCTTTAAAATCACATTTCAAATTTTAGCATATTTGTACAAATTCATGGTACATATATGCCACTTTTTTGAGGTTCTATTAATCAAATGGCCACTAGAAAGGAATCATTTGCTTCTTTTTTATATATCTGGTCTTGTATTCGTTGTCACTGTTATGTAATTTGTTTTTGTTGCAGTACTGCTGCCTGCGGCATTGGTTACTGTAAGTGTAACCTTATATTTTCCTTCCTGTAAATACTGATGTTTTGGATTCTGAACTGTTGAAGTTTTTCCATCTCCAAAATTCCATTTCCATTTAGTTGGTATTCCTGTACTTTTGTCAGTAAAAGCAACAGTCAATGGAGCTTTTCCTGAGGTAGGTTTCGCAGAGAATGCAGCAACAGGTTTTGTTACAACTTTTATATATTCTGTTTTAGTTGCCGTGTTACTGCCTTCAGCGTTTGTTGCTGTAAGTTTGACAGTATAACTTCCTACTTTGGAATACTTATGGGTTGGATTCTGGACTGTTGAAGTCGTCCCGTCTCCAAAATTCCATTTCCATTTGGTCGGTGTTCCTATGCTTTTGTCAGTAAACTGCACCTTCAATGGAGCTTTTCCCGAGGTTGGAGATGCAGAAAAATCAGCAATAACAGTGAGAGGAGCCATATAAATATTGGATTTACCATTGCGCCCATCCTGCCAAACTATCTTACCATCGTAGATATCTGGATTAGTTGCTGCTCCACTTGTTGTAATTTGGGTTTCTGTGTTAGTAGATAAATCGTACATGTAGATATTGCTGACATCATTGCGCCCATCACTCCAAACTATCCTATCCCCGTAAATAGCAGGATAATTTGCTGCTCCACTTGTTGTAATTTGGGTCTCTGTGTTAGTAGATAGATCGTACATTATAATATTGTTGTTGTCTTGCCATACTATCCTGTTACCGTAAACTCTTGGAGCTCCGGCTCCTTCACTAGAATTGATCTGAGTTTCCTTCTGAGTGGAAATATTGTTCATGTAGATTCCAGCATATCCGTATCCAAATTTATCATATACTATCTTATCATCATATATATCAGGGAAACTCAGGAAAGCATTCGTAATATCCACTATTGTGGTTTCTTTTTTAGTGGAGAGGTCATATAAGGAAATGCTATAAAAGCTATCTAAAGGTTCAGCAAGCTCATGTACGTACCATACTATATTGTTACCATAAATAACGGGTTTTTCATTTGAACGCCAAAGAGAACCTCCTCCATTTCCTTCACCATCTTCAACAATCTTAGTTACCTTGTTAGTAGATAGATCGTAAAGAAAGATTCCGCCTCCATCCCACACTATCTTTTTATCGTAGATGTCAGGGTTGAACGCATTTCCACTTGTGGTTATTCGAGTTTCCTTTTTTGTAGTGATATCGTACACATAAATATCCCCATAGTTTCCATTGCGATTATCCTGATAAACTATCTTATCTCCGTAAATAGCAGGATTCTCTGCTGCTCCGCTGTTGGTTATCTGAGTTTCAGTAATCGTTAACGGATCTGCGGCATCCGCAGATGGTACGAGAATTAAAAATAAAACCAGGGCTGTTGCAGCTAAGGCTACAAAACATGATTTTCTTTTATCTTTCATTTATCCTACTCCTCTATCTTTCTTTATTCTGACATTTTTAATGTACAATGGGTTCTTCAAAATCTAGCATTGATTTTGCTGATAGTTGACTGCAAAAATCTCTTTGCTGTAGAGTAAAAAATTTGCAAAATTAACTAAAAATAGTGATGTCTTGTCCTTATATAT